>NZ_JBDYKJ010000074.1:0-23642 GCF_040012395.1 Nocardioides sp. 31GB23
CTGCCGCGTAGCGTGCGCGTCAGCGCGCGCTCATCTGCCGCGTAGCGTGCGCGTCAGCGCGCGCTCATCTGCCGCGTTGAGTTCACAAGCGAGCGCTCAGGTTCCTGAGGCCATGTACGCGGCCAGGACGTAGTTGGGATGCCTGTCCAGGTTCTTGCGAGCTCGGTCGTATCGCATGGTCGTCCTCGGGTCGGCGTGCCGGGCGGCGATCTGGACGTCCCGAAGGTCCACCCCGGCGTCGAGCATCGTGGTGACGAACGTGTGGCGGAGCATGTGCGGGTGCATCCGGGCGGTTGAGACACCGGCGGCCGCGGCGAGGGCACGGAGTCTGCGGGTGGCGCAGTGTCGATCCATCCGGCTACCGGTACGGCTCCTCAGGATCGGGCCACCGAACCGACCGTCGACCGCTCGTTCGATCGCGCGCCCCACGGCAGGTGGCAACGGGACCAGCGCAATCTTGTCGCCCTTGCCCAGGACTCGCAGCACGCGGTGTCCGTGCACCTCCTCGAGGGCCTCGATGTTGGCGCCGGTTGCTTCGAAGATGCGCAGCCCGAGCAGACCCAGCATGGTCACCAGGGCGAAGTCATTGACATTCGAGGACTTCCTGCCCGCGGTGAGCATCGCCTCGAGTTGGAGGTGGCTGAGACCGAGCGTCGGGGACTCGGCAGAGACTCGGGGACGGCGGACATACTCCGCGGGCGAGTGCTCAAGGAGTCCGTCGATGACGCAGGTGCGGTAGAAGCCGGCGACGACCGAGAGCCGACGCGAGACAGTGGATGGTTTGTAGCGGCCGATCTCCTGCATCCAGCGGAGGAACAGCTCAATATGGGGACGCTGAGCCACCAAAGGATCAAGACCCTGCCGGCCGCACCAGGTGAGGAAGGAACGCAGATCTGACTCGGTGTGGACCCGGGACTGGCCTTTGAACCGCGCGAGATAGGCCGCGACAGCGATGCGAAGCGTTGCTCTGGCGTCGTCGCCAGGCAGGAGGAGTTGGGCAGTGTTCATCTCCCCACTGCGTCACCCGCGGAACCCGACGTCAAGGCGGCCAACTCCGGTGCCGGTCCTCCATCCTCATCGACACGCGCGTCATCGGTGCCTCGGCGCACCCCGCTCCCACCAGTCGACGGCCGCCGTCACGAATCATGCTGGCGCTGAACTCGGCGTCGGAGATGTTGCAGAACTTCCACAGCTCCTTCGCAGCACGGCTGTACTGAAAGATGACCTGGTCGACCTCGAAGGCATCGAGCTCCCCTGCACGAAAGCGGTCAACGCCGTCGCCTACCGCTGGAGGAGCTCGGCCAACCGCCCCTCGTGATACTCCGCAACCACCTCGACCGCCGCCCGCCGCTCCGACTTGCTGGACATACCAGCGAGGCTACTAACCCGACGCGCGGCGCACGACCGGTCTACTCGCCCTGCGACCAAGCCGCGATCGGTAGAGATAGGTAGACCCCCACGCTGGGCGTCGCGGCCACTTCGACTACCGCGTCACGGAGCTGGTCGCATCTCTCTTGCCGCGTCTCGTCCCGGCTGGGAAACCACTTCGACCGGATCTCGACAACTACTTCAAGGCCGCTGACGTCGTACGGCCCCCGCGGACGGAAACGGATCTCGACATCCCCCGGGCGAAGCGCCCAATCGTAAGGCTCCTCTGGGCAGTCGATCGCGAGCGAGACCGCGTGCGGCAGTGCGCGCTCGCACGGAGCGTAGCCGCCCTCAAAGCGGCAGATCCGGTCGTGCTGACTGAGGCCCTACCTCTTCACCAATGGGACGACGGCGCTCTCGCTACTCGGCGTCGTGGTGAGAGCGGAGGGCAGCGAGGGCAGCGTGGGCGTCGGGAACCGTGACAGTCACCGTGCGACCGTTGATCAACTGCAACCGGAGCGCGGGGCCGGAGCGCACCGTGCACACGGTCCGAGAAGGGGTCCACCAGAATCCGTAGCTCACGGCCCACCACGGAATCTCCACGACGGAGACTTCTCGGATCTCGCTCAGCGAGTACCTCGCGCGTGGCCAGCCGAGGATCCCCCAGTAGATGCTCACGCCGTGGGAGCCGCAGGAGGCGCGGACATCGGACGCGGTCACGACCTCAGCGAGAAGCCCCGCGAGCGCGAGCAAGATGACCGTCAGGCCGGTCGTGAACACAGGGTCACTGGCGGTGGCGATGCCTATGAGAGGTACGAGCAGGAGTCCGCTCACGACCACGCTGGTCCAGTTGGTCGCTCGTCCGGTGTAAACAGTCGTGGTCATGAGAGCTCCTTGACGAGGGTGATGACGTCGGACGAGTCGAGTCCATAACTTCGGGCGAGGTCGACAGCCGCCTGGACGGCCCGGCGGACAGGGGCCAGGTCAGCCGCGTCTGCAGTCGAGGCAACACGGGCGCCCCGTCCGCGACGAAACTCGAGGACCCCTGCGACGCGGAGCTGCCGGTAGGCCGCCAGCACCGTGTTGCGGTCGACCGACAGCGCCTCGGCCAGCTCGGCCGCGGGAGGCAGCTGTTCGCCCACCGACAGCTCGCCGTCGTGCACTCCGCGCACGACGCAAGCAGCTACCTGGTCCTGGAGACGCTGCGGTGAGGAATGATCGACGGTCCACTGCATAGTACTAATAGTACTAGCACTAACCCCTCAAGTCCACGACGCGTGTGTCGACAGGTCTGCCCGCATTGCTCCTTGCTCGTCGTTGCTCGCTCATCGGCATGACCGGACAGCAGGCACAACCGACCGCTTGGCGGCATGAGCGTGCGTCTTCGAGCGCAGGCTACGCGGCATGAGCGGGCACTCACGCACCCTCCGTGACCTCGCCGCTGGCGACCACGCGGCTGGGGTATCGCAACGTGAACTGCGCACCGGGCTGCACTCGGTCGACCTCTGGATTCCCGGCCCAGAACACCAGCACTACATCCTCGGTCCGTCCGGGTGCGAGCGGGCGACCGGACTCTGTGGTCACTCGCACCCCGAGGTCCACCGCCGACGCATCTAGTCGGAAGAGGAGCGACTGACAGGGAGACGGCATCGGCTCCCTAAGACCTCCGTCATCGCTTGCCAGAAGGTGCACCTGTGCTTGAACGTCCATCGCCCCATCATCCCTTGAGCCCACCTGACGGAGCCCAGAGCGGCATGAAGCGTGCACTTCGTGGCAGGCTCAGGGCCATGTCACAGGACGCGTACTTTCGGGTGACGTTTGTCCGACCCGATGGTTTGCAGGACGCAACAACCGGCCGCGCCACCGATAAGGCTGACGCCATCCGGTCTGCGAATGAAGCGCTGGAGCACTTCGAGCGAATCGGCATCAGTGACTACCTGCGGTCGGACGGGCTGACTGTTGAGCCCCCGGCGCGTCTGACCGTCGAGCGAGTGCCCGCGAACGAGGCTGGCTCAGGCTTTGGCCTGGTCATCACTGACCCCGAGGGCCACATCACGCGGAAGTAGGCATCCGCTCATCGGCAGATCCGTGCGCTTCCCGTAACAGGAACCGGTCGCGGGACCGATGAAGGTCAGTAGCCCTGCGAGAGCCTGCCCGTCCCAGAACACCCGTCCGGACGAGAGTCCCGCGATGGTCCGTCATCCGGCACGCCAGGCTTGGCCCGAGGACAGCCACGATTGATCACGCCATGTCGATCATGTCGATCAATCCAAACCGCCCAACGTCCTCGACATCTCCTACAGCAGGACAGCTCGACTGACGACCAGTGACGGACCCAGAATCCGCACCGCCGCACGCGCCTCGAGGCCTTCTAAATCGAGCGGCACGCATGCTACGAAGGTCCGTAGATCGGTCCGCCCCTCGGGGTGGGCCGAGCGTCGTTTCGAGGCTAGGTGACGAGTACTGACGGGCGGTGACGAGGCCGATGCACGGTGGAGTGAAGTTCTACCGCGGCTCTGCGGCTGCCGCGCGCTCCTACGTCGAGGCCGACCACTCACGCGCGGACGACTACTACCTGGCCGAGGGCAGCGGCCTGGCCGAGCACTACCTCGCCGGCCCCGGAGCTGTGCAGCGCGTCGGTGACCTCGACGGCCCGACGTACGAGCGCTGGGTCGGCGGGTACGACGTGCTGACCGGCGCTGCCAAGGGGCGCCTGCGCGACGACGCACGCGCGCTGCGGTTCGTCGAGGTCGTCGTCAACGGGCCGAAGTCCTGGTCGCTCGCCGCCGCGCTCCATCCCGACATCGCGGCGGCGTACGACTCGGCGATGGATCGGGCCGCGAGCGAGGTGATCGGCTGGGTGGCCGAGCACGCCACCACCCGGGTCGGTCCGCGCGGCCGTCAGGTGCAGGTGCCAGTGGAAATGGTTGAGGCAGCCGTCGTACGTCACTACACCTCGCGAGCCGGCGACCCGCACCGTCACCTCCACGTGCAGATCAACGCACGCGTCTTCGCACACGGCGGGTGGCGTGGACTGCACTCGGTCGGCGTCGTCGACAGCATCGAGGCGCTCAACGGGATCGGTCACGCCGCGGTGATGTGCGACCCCGAGTTCCGGACCGCGCTCGCGGGCCGCGGCTACAGCCTCGACGACGACGGCGAGATCGGTCAGCTCGTCCCGTACGCCGGCGGGTTCAGCCAGCGCGCTGCCCAGATCACCCGCAACGCCGACCGCTACGAGGCCGCCTGGCGAGCCGAGCACCCCGACCAGGAACCCGGCCCGCGACTGCGCCGTACCTGGGACCGACGTGCATGGGCGGACGCGCGGCCCGACAAGGTTGTGCCCCAGGGCGGCGTCGACCTTGTCGCCGCATGGAACAGCGAACTGCGCGACCTCGGCTTCACTCCACCAACCAGCCGCGCGCCAGAGCCAGGCCTCCAGATCGGTCGGCTCAACCGCGACGTCGCCGCCGACCTCGTGCTCACCCGACTCGGCGCCAAGCGGTCGGCATGGAACGCAGCCGACATCCGCGGCGAGGCCGAACGACTAATCGCCTCCGTCGGCGTGGTCGCCGAACGACCCGTGCGGCACGAGCTGGTCGAGGACATCGCAGAGCGTGCCAGGTCACGGTGCGTGCCCCTGCTGGAACGAGACGACGTCCCGCAGCACGTCCGCAGCCTGACATCCGAACATGTCCTCGCCGTCGAAGCCGACCTGGTCGACAGCATCGCTACCCGCTCCGCTCGGCCGGTCACTGACGCGGTCCGACTCCGCGGCATCGACCACCTCGACCCCGCCCAACGGCAAGTGGTCGCGGCCATCGCCGGCGACGCCGGTCTACTCGTGATCGAAGGCGCCGCCGGCACCGGCAAGACCACCACCATGGCCGCCGCGCGCGACGTACTCGACGACGCCGACCGCAGGCTCGTGGTCGTCACACCCACGCTCAAGGCCGCCCAAGCAGCGCAACAGCAGGTCGGCACCGACGCCTTCTCCGCCGCCTGGCTCGTCCACCAGCACGGCTACCGGTGGGACGAGGACGGCCATTGGTCGCAGACCGACGCCGCACCCGCCGCCCGCGCTCGACTGCTCCCCGGCGACGTCCTCCTCGTCGATGAGGCCGGCATGCTCGAACAGGACACCGCCCGCGCACTGCTCGCCATCGCCGACCGAGCACACGCAGTCGTCGCGCTCCTCGGCGACCGTCACCAGCTGCCGGCCGTCGGCCGAGGCGGTGTCCTCGACCTCGCCGCACGCTGGGTGCAACCCGAAGCACACCACGAGCTCGACTCGGTCCACCGGTTCAGCGACCCCGCGTACGCCGACCTCAGCCTGCTCATGCGGACCGGCGAACGTGCTGGTGAGGTCTTCGACGACCTCCTCGAGCGCGGCGAGGTCGTCGTCCATGCCAGCGAGGTCGAACGCACCGCAGCCCTGGCCGCGATCGACGCCGACGGCGACCAGCTCGTCATCACCGACACCCGCGACCAAGTCAGAGCACTCAACGCAGCCATCCGCGACCGCCGCCACTTCGTTGGTGAGCAGTCTGGTGAACTCACCACGCGTCGTGGTGAGCCGATCGGTCTCGGCGACCGGGTCGCCACTCGACGCAACGACCGCGACCTCGCAGTGGCCAACCGCGACACCTGGACCGTGGCCGGGATCGGCGATGACGGCAGCCTTCTCGTCACCGGTCGCGCCGGCCGACGAACCCTGCCTGCCGCGTACGTCAACGATCACGTCGAACTCGCCTTCACCACCACCGCCTACGGAGCCCAGGGAGAGACCGTCGACACCGCTCACCTCGCACTCGGAGAGGCCACCGGCGCCGCCTCGGCGTACGTCGGCATGACCCGCGGCCGCCACCGCAACGTCGCCCACCTCGTCGCCGAGTCCATCGACGACGCCCGCAGCCAATGGGTCGACGTCTTCAACCGCGACCGCGCCGACCTCGGCCCCAGCAACGCCGCCCAGAGAGCCGCCGACGACATCGACCGGTACGGACCGAACGCGCAGCCGCCCGCCGCGGGACTCCAGGCTGCGGTGCTGCGCGACCGACCGCGTCGGCCACCTCAACCGCTGCCTACTCCCGCACCGGGCTCGCGCGGGATCCGCCGCTGACCAACTTCATCGCGTCGAGTGATCGCCCGGAGCGGCCCGGATGACATAGGTGACCAGGAGAGGCTCGGGTCTCGACAGCAGCGGCCATCAGGTGTCGGATCCGCTGAGCGCGAGGTTGCTTCTCCAGGTAGGAGTCGTCGAATCCGTCGGCGGCCACGGCGAGAGGCGAAGTGATGGTGACACCCATCGGCATCCCGGACGACTGGGATGACAACAACCTGATCCTGTTCGAGGAGTTCTGCGAGCTCATCCGCACCCCGCAGCGCACCGTCCGCGACTGGCGCCGGCGGGGCGTCGGCCCACGCTGGACCCGCTTCCAAGGAGTCGGCCGGCTCTACATCACCGTCGCCGAGGCCCGACGCTTCCTCGCCTCAGCCACCATCACGCGGGCGGAGGTGCGCTCCGATGGCTGAGCGACGCTCCATCCCGGTCTACCTGAGCCTCGAAGAGGCAGCCGAGGCCATGTCGGTCTCAGTCAAGACCATCCGGCGCTGGATTGCAGCCGGCACCCTCCCGGCCTACCGCTGCGGCAAGCGGGCCATCCGAATCAAGCTCGTAGACCTGGAGGCCGCGCCCCGCCAGATCCCCTCAGTGCCGCAGTGACGGCCCTCGCAATGCGATACCTAATCGCATATCATGAGTCCGTGAGCAACATGGTCCAGAACGCAGGCGCCCTCGTCAGGGCACGCCGCACGGGGCTGGGTATCAGCCAACGCGCTGCGGCGCGCTTGTGCGGCATCCCGCAACCGATGCTCTCGCGCATCGAATCCGGGCAGACCGATCCAGGCGTGAGGACCCTGGCTCGGGTGCTTGCTGGGCTGGGGGCCGAGCTGCACCTCGAGCTCCGGTCATCGGAGACCGGGGGAGGGGAGCGACGCGAGAAGCAGCGCTCGCTGTGGCTGAGCCGCCTCGTTGTGGGCGAGCTGACCCGCGACCCCGACCGGGTGCTGGCAATCGCGCGGGACAACATCACGCGGTGGCGCGAGATCCACGCCGGCAGGCCGTCGATCCTGGCGGCGCTGGAGCGGTGGAGCGCGATTCTCGACGAGGGGGTCGAGTCGATCGTCGCAACGCTCACCGGGCACAGCGAGGAGGCGGAGGATCTTCGCCAGAATGCCCCCTTCGCCGGCGTGCTCACTCAGGAGCAGCGCGAGCAGGCGTTGGCGTCCTTCCGCAGCTACTGGGAGCAGCGTCAAACGTCGGCCGGCGCGCCAGCGGCCGAGACCAGGGTGGGGCGATGAACCGCGAGCAGCTCGCCGACGTGCTCAGAGCAGCCAGCCAGCTGGTCGATGATCGCCCCCTGGTCATGGGATCGCAGGCGATCCTCGGCACTTACGAGGAGGCTGTGCTGCCGGAGGCCGCGACCATGTCTATGGAGGCCGATGTCGCGTTCCTTGACGACCCGGACCGGGCGAAGGCCGACCTTGTAACCGGCGCGATCGGCGAGGACTCCAACTTCCACCAGGTACACGGCTTCTACGCAGAGGGAATCCACGTCGAGACAGCCACCCTCCCCGTTGGCTGGCGCGACCGGCTGATCACCCAGCCCGTTCCGGCCGGATCGAACGGGCCAGGGGTGCTCGCCTCGTTCTTGGAACGGCACGACCTGGTTGTCGCCAAGCTCGCCGCCTTCCGCGAGAAGGACATTCGGTTCGTTACCGAGTTGGCTGCGGCCGGGTTGGTCGACATTCGGATCACCCAAGCGCGCCTCGAGCACACGACGTTGCACCCCGTGGCCAAGGACCGGGCGACCAGGCTGCTCGAAGCGCTCGGCGAAAGGCTGTCCAAGCGCAGCGACCAGGCCCAGGACGTTGTTGAGACCGGGGCATCCGATCCGGACGCAGACGTCGATCGCGTACGGCGCAGCGAGCGCCGTGCGCGCGCCGCCCAAGTTGGCCAAGAGCGACCGCCATCCGGGCCAGGCATCGGCTGACCCCTCGCGGCCACGTCTAGCGCCGTGGCCTCATCCCCCCCTGGTCCCGAAGTCGAGTCCCGCGAAAGTTACCGCAGTCAGATCGTCCATCCGGCTCTGCGTCGCTCGTACGTAGCGCTCAGCGGCCTGGGACGACGAATCGCCGAGGAAGACTTGCACCTCGGCGACATGCGCTCCGTTCTGTGCCAGCCGGGTCGCACCAGTCGCCCGGAGGTCGTGGAAGTTGATCGGGCGGCCGACGGCCGCGCGCACATCGCGCCACCCACCGGAAAGGTCCCGAAATCGCGTGGGCTGGAGCCAGTCGCCGGACGGCCCCGGGAAGAGCAGTCCGTCGCGCCCGGTGACATAGGTCCGTAGATGCTCTCTCAGGACGATGCCGACGCTGTCTGGGATGCGCTGGTCGCGGATCCCGGCGCGTGACTTCGGGCCCTTCTCGTAGCGCTTGCCACCCGGACCAGTACTGACTGCGCGTCGGACACGCACGACGGATGGCTTCGCGTGAAGGTCAACGTCCGAGCGGCGGAGAGCGACGATCTCCCCGAACCGAAGCCCGCAGCCGAGCGCCAGAGCGACCATGGCACGCCATTCCGGGCGGATCGTCGCGAGAATCAGCGCCAGGTCGGCGTCCTCGATCACCTCGGTGCGCTTGTCTGACCGCTTCCCGATGCTGCCGGCGCCATCGATGGCGAACGGGTTGACGGCGCCAGGGAGCACGCCATCCGCGGCAGTCGCAGACTTCAGGATCGCTTTGGCCAGCGCGTAGCACTCGCGCACGGTCTTGCCCTTGTCGTGGGGGAGTCCTTCGTACCAGCGCACCACGTCAGCCGCAGTGATTGAGTGCAGCGGCATCTCGCCGAACGTCGGGAGCAGGTACTTGCGCAGCCAGATCAGGTAGCCGCGCTTGGTGGACTCCTGCAGCGGCTGCCCCTTCACCTTTCGGGCGCGCAGCCAGACCTCGGCGTACTCGCCGAAGGTTGGAACCTTCTTTGTCGCAGCGCGTATCCGCTCGTCCTCGGCGTGCTCAGACAGCGTTCGCCACGAAGCGCCCTCGGCGTTCAGTCGCAACTCCTCGGCGCGGAGCCAATCGCCGGCGGCCTCGCGGCCGTAGGTGTTCGACTCGAACGTGTGAGGGGCCTTGATGACATGCCCGCCGCGCCCAGACGGATGGCCGAGTGGAACGACGAAGCGCGCCTGCCAACGGCCGGAGCGCATCTTGCTGATCTGCCCGAACCGCCGTCGAGAACCTTGTTTTGTCATCCGAGATCCCTTGCATCTTGCATCGTTCGTGCATCGGATCGTACGGCATTGCGCGTCCAACTGTGACCTGTTGGATTGCATCGCCCGAGTGCCATTTACGCAGGTCAGAGGCCACTTCTGGGCTCAGCTGTCCACTTCGGTCCAACAGTGCCAAATAGTGGTTCGAGTCCAACCGGGGGAGCAGAGACCGAAGGGCCCGCACGCGACATCGTCGCGGCGGGCCCTTCGGTGTTCTCGGGGCGTTCTCCGGCTACTCGCCCCAGCCCATCGGGAAGACCTCGAACGGTGCGGCCATGGCGGTGCCGAGCCGCTGACCGGCGGCGCGGGCTCCGCCCTCGAGGAACTCGGCGGCGTCGAAGTCCTGCCAGCCCAGCCCGTCGATGTAGGCCCGGTGCGCCTCGAGCGAGGCGACGCCGGCCCGGAAGGTGTCGGTGGTGTCGACCGCGTGCGTGGCCTGCGGTGAGCCGAAGGCCCACACCTCCCGGACCCCGCCCCACGGCTCCAGGGTGCCGACCGAGCGCTCGCCGGTGAGCTGCTCGGGGAAGACCCAGCGGTTGCCGGCGTCACGCACGGCGTCGACGACGGCGCGGCCGACGGCGATGTGGTCGGCCTGGTTGAGGTTGCGACCGCCCCAGGTCTCGCGGAAGTTGCCGGTGAGCACGACGTCGGGCCGGTGCCGGCGCACCACCTCGGCTATCACGCGGCGCAGCGGGACGCCGTACTCGAGGATGCCGTCGGGCAGGCCGAGGAACTCCACGGTGTCGACCCCCACGACCCCGGCGCTGTCGACCTGCTCCTGCTCGCGCAGCGGCCGGACCTCGTCGGGGTGCAGGCCGTCGATGCCGGCCTCGCCGCTGGTGACCATGCAGTAGGCCACGTCCTTGCCCTGCCCGGTCCAGCGGGCGACCGCTGCCGCGGCACCGAACTCCAGGTCGTCGGGGTGCGCGACCACGCAGAGCAGACGCTGCCAGGTCTCGTCGAGGGGCTCCAGGGGCTGCGGTGTCTCGGGCTGTGGCGACATGCTCCCGAGCGTGGCACGCCGCTCGCCGCCGCGCACCCCCCACGGCGCGCGGCTACCCTGCCGCGCATGGGAACCAAGGTCGCCGACCTGCTCGACTCGCTCGCCAGCGCGGGGCCGCGGGTGCTGCTCGCCGTGGTCGTCGTCGTCGTCGGCTACCTGCTCTCGCGGGGCCTGCGCTGGATGCTGCACCGGCTGCTGGCGCCTCGGCACACTCCGAGCTTCGCCGCCGTGATGAGCAAGCTCGCGGGCTGGGTGCTGCTCTTCCTGGCCGTGATGGCAGCGATCGTGGTCGTCTTCCCCTCGGTGGAGCCGGTCAACATGCTGGCGGGTCTGGGCTTCTTCTCGGTGGCGGCCGGGTTCGCCTTCCAGGACATCCTGGAGAACCTGCTCTCCGGGCTGCTCCTGGTCCTGCGCCAGCCCTTCAGGTCCGGCGACCAGATCACGGTGGGCGAGGTCTCGGGGACCGTCCAGGCGATCACCATCCGGGAGACCCGGCTCAAGACCTTCGACGGGCAGCTCGTGCTGGTCCCCAACCGCGACGTCTACAAGGCGGTCATCACGGTGAGCACGCACTTCGCGAGCCGGCGGATCTCGGTCGTGGTCGGCATCGCCTACGAGAACGACCCCGCGGAGGCATGCCGGGTCATCCGCGCCGCCCTCGGCGAGGGACTTCCCCTCCTCGACGACACTCCTGCGCCCGAGGCGGTCGTGACCCGGCTCGGCGTCTCCACCGTCGACATCGAGGCGCGGTTCTGGTGCGGGCCCGACCAGCACGACGTGGTGCTGGCGGTGGATGCGGCGACCCGTGCGGTCAAGGCGGCGCTGGACGAGGCGGGCATCGAGATGCCGGCCGACATCGTCGTCCTCCAGGCCACGCCGAGCCTGCGCGCCGCCATCTCGGGGGAGGCCGAGGTGACGCCGGGCGGCGGCGTGCGGGCTCGCCCCGCCTAGCAGACGCCCGCGGGCGGCTGGCTAGGGTACGTCGGCGAGGGGCGGTAGCTCAGTCGGTCAGAGCAGAGGACTCATAATCCTTGGGTCGTGGGTTCGAGCCCCACCCGCCCTACCAACGGCCGGTACGTGGGGGACCTAGCCCACCAGGGTGTAGAGACGCCCTCGGGAGGTTGGTGGACTCCTCCTGTGGAGCCGATCCAGGAGACCAAGGCTGCCCTCGACGAGCTCGCGACCGAGCATCCCGAGGGCGACGACCTACGCGCCAGCCTGCAGGACCTGGCCACGAGGGTGCGCGAGCTGGTGCCCGACTGCGTCGGGATGTCGATCGCGTGGCGACGCCACGGGGCGGTGCTGACCCTGGTCGCCACCGACGACGAGATCGCCCTCCTCGACGCCGTGCAGTACGCGTTGGGCGGTCCCTGCGTGCAGGCGATCGAGGTCGGGGAGCGCACCGACGTCCGCGACATCGACGTGCTCGACGAGACGGCCTGGCAGGCCTTCGCCGAGCTCTCGGCCGCGACGGCGGTGCGCAGCAGCCTGACCATGCCGCTCCTCGAGGACGGCTCGGTGGTCGGCACCGCCAACCTCTACGCAGCCTCCCGCGCGGCCTTCGACGACCAGCACGACGCCTTGGCCGAGGTGCTGGGTGGCTGGGCGCCCAGCGCGGTCACCAACGCCGACCTGTCCTTCCGCACCCGCGAGGAGGCCCAGCGCGCGCCCGGCGTGCTCAAGGACGCCGCGGTGCTCGCGCAGGCGACGGGCATGCTCGCCGCCCACCTGGGCGTGGGCGTCGACGACGCCGAGGCGGTGCTGCACGATGCCGCGCTGCGTGCCGGGGTGCCGGTGCGGGTCCTGGCGCAGGCACTGGTCCGCGCCGTCTCAGGCGGCGACCCGGGCGGCGAGGGTGGTCCGCCCGAGGTCGGCTGAGCGGGCGGGCCGCAGACCTGCTGGCTCGCCCATCCCCGGTTGGGTCACCCTGGTCGGTCAGCCCTGGTTTGGTCGGTCCTGGCTCGAGACCCGTCGCTCCTCCAGGACGCGGTCGCGGCTGCGCACCAGCCGCAGCATCGTGACCAGGCCCAGGCCGCCGACCATGTTGCCCAGCACGGTCCAGGAGAACCACCGCGCCCAGTCGACGTACCCGAAACCGGCGTCGCCGGTGTGCAGGGCCCCGAAGGCCAGCAGGGAGTCGAGGACGGAGTGGAACATCTGCAGGCCTGCGATCAGGAAGCCGATGGCGATCGCGGCGATGATCTTGGCCGCCATGTCGTCGGTGCCCTGCTGCATGCGGGTGAGCAGTGTGATCGCGGCGCCGGCCAGGACGGCCAGCGAGAAGGTCTCGAGCGACAGCCCGGCCTCGACGAAGTGCGTGGCCGAGGTGACCAGGTCGGCGTGGTAGGCCGGGAAGGCCTGCACGACCAGCCACATGATGACCCAGCCGCCGAGCAGGTTGCCGATCAAGGTCAGGCCCCACAGCCGCAGCAGCGAGCGCACCCGGGCGCGGCGCGCCGCCACCGTGACCACGGGGATCAGGAAGCCCTCGGTGAAGAGCTCCGAGCGGGCCAGCAGCAGCGCCACGAAGCCCAGCGAGAACGCGATGCCGGCGAGCAGGTGGCTGCCGGTCTCGTGGTAGACCGCCAGCATCGCCAGGACCCCGAAGGCGACCTCGGAGCCGCCGAAGAACCCGGTGACCCCGGTGGTGACGACGCCCCGACCCATCCGCTGCACGCCCTCGTCGAGCTGGCGGTCGATGGCGCTCTCGAGCTCGTCCTCCAGCGGGCCGTCGGTCCGGCCCTGGTCGCGGGGGGAGTCCTCGGCGTGGTCGCGGCCTCCGTCCGTGTGCTCGCTCATGGCCTGATCCTCGGCCCGCGCCACCGCCGCTGACGGGTGCCGCGCCGCTCAGCCGCGGCTCTCACCCTGCAACCGGTCGATGTGCTCGGAGGCCTCGGCCTTGGTCAGGTCGGCGTCGATGGTCTCGCCCGCCTCGCGGGCCAGGGTGTCGAGGTAGCTCTTCTGCGCGCCGGTGGCGGGCTCGTCGCCGCTGACCCAGTCCTGCGGGTCCTTCTCGGTCGCGGTGGGGTCGGGCGCCTCGGCACCCAGGACGTCGGGCTGGTCGGTGTTCGCACGTGCGTTCGATTCCATGTCCACGACGCTACCCACCTCACGCACCGACCCCAAGGCCCCTGTGGGGTGAGCGGCCGGCAGGCGGCAGACTGGGGCCATGATCGCCGCGCCCAAGTACGGCTTCGTCGTCCTCGCCGTGCCCAAGTCGGGCTCCACCGCCCTCGAGGCGGCCTTCGCCCGGCACGCCCAGCTGGTCACCTCGGGGCCGCACTCGCTCAAGCACGTCGGCGCGGAGGGGTTCGAGCGCGACATCGCGCCGCTGCTCGACCAGCACGGGTACGCCCGTGCCGACTACGAGACCTGCGCGCTGGTGCGCGACCCGGTGTCGTGGATGTCGTCGTGGTGGCGCTACCGCTCCCGGCCCGGCATCGTCGGCACCTCGACGTACACCGGCGACATGAGCTTCGACGAGTTCGTCGGCCGGGTCGCCGCCGGCGAGATCGAGCTGCCCTCGCAGTCCAGCTACGTCAACCGCGCCGACGGCACGCCGGGCGTCGACCGGCTCTACCGCTACGAGGACCTCGACGAGTGCCTCGCCTGGCTGCGCGCGTGCCTGGGGCCCAAGAAGGCGCGCAAGACCGAGCTGCGCCAGCGCAACGTCTCGCCCGACCGGGCCCACGAGACCTCCGCGGCCACGCGCGACCTCGTCGAGCAGACCTATGCCGCCGACCTGGCGCTGCACCGCGACGTCGCGAGAGGACGCCTGGCGGGGGACTGACCCCGACCACGGCAAAGCCTCGAGCGCGGGGGAGCCGAGGTCCCCGACGCGCGGGCGTCGGGCTGTTACCTTCCGAGCACCCGCTTCCCCAGCCTGCGAGGTCGTCATGGCCGAGCCGCCTCACGGCTCCACCGCGCCGGAGCACCCCGGCCCGCCTCCCGCGCCCCGCCGTGGCCGCCGGCGCCGGCTCCGGCAGCGACGCCGGGCCGCAGGCCTCCGCGGCACCATCGGGGTGACCCTGATGGGCGCCGTGGTGCCCGGCTCGGGCCTGGTGTGGACCGGCCGCCGGCTGCTCGGGCTCCTGGTCCTGGTGCCCTTCCTGCTGGCCACGGCGTACGCCGCGGGGACGGCCAGCCGGGTCGCCGACCTGCGCACCCTCGTCGACCTGGCCATGGATCCCACGCGGCTCAAGACCTTCGCCGCGGCCGCCGTGCTCGCGCTGGTGCTCTGGGCCGGCGCCGTGTGGCTGACCTACCACCACGCCCGACCGGCACGCCGCACGCGAGCGGCCACCGTGGTCGGCAACCTGTTCGTGCTGCTGCTGGTCGTGGTCGTCGGCGCGCCCCTGGGGCTGGCCGCGCGCTACGCCACGGTGCAGGCCGACCTCGTCGAGACCGTCTTCGAGGAGGCGCCGCTCAGCGCCACGATCCCGCGCGACGTCACCGAGGCCGACCCGTGGGGCGGGCGGGACCGGGTCAACGTGCTGCTGCTCGGCGGCGACGGATCCGACTCGCGCGCCGGGGTGCGCACCGACAGCCTGATCCTGGCGAGCATCGAGACCGCGACGGGCAAGACCGTGCTGTTCTCGCTGCCGCGCAACCTGATGCGCGCCCAGTTCCCCGAGGGCAGCGCGCTGCACGACCTCTACCCCGACGGGTTCACCGGCGAGGGCGACCCGGCGGCGTACATGCTCAACGCCGTCTACGGACAGGTCCCGCTGCTGCACCCGGGCGTGCTCGGCGCCAGCGCCGCCGAGGGGGCCGACGAGGGCGCCGACGCGCTGAAGCTCGCGGTGGCCGGCTCGCTCGGGATCGACGTCGACTACTACGTGCTGGTCAACCTGCGCGGCTTCGAGCAGGTGGTCGACGCGATCGGCGGCATCACCGTCGACGTCAACGAGCCGGTGGCCATCAACGGCAACACCGACGCCGGCATCGAGCCCACGGCCTGGATCGAGCCGGGCCCCGACCAGCACCTCGACGGCTTCCACGCGCTGTGGTTCGCCCGGGGCCGCTACGGCTCCGACGACTACCGGCGCATGGAGCGCCAGCGCTGCGCGGTCGACGCGATCATCGAGGCGGCCGACCCGATGACGCTGCTGCGCCGCTACACCGGTCTGGCCGAGGCCGGCATGGACATCGTGACCACGGACATCCCGCGCGAGCTGCTGCCGGAGCTGGTCGGGCTGGGCCTGCGGATGAAGGACGCGAAGGTCCGCTCCGTGGTCTTCAGGCCCTCGGAGCGCTTCTCCTCCGCCGACCCCGACTACGAGCACGTGCGGGCAATGGTGGCGCGTGCCATCGACCCGCCCGAGCGCGCGGTGCGCAAGGCCGATCCCGACCGTGCCCGCGGCACCGAGGGCTCGTGCGCCTGGACCGGGGAGGACGCCGACGTCGTGGACGCCGGCGCCGACTCGTCGGCGCCGGGGACGGGCTGACTCAGCCGCCGAGCGAGCGGTACCACTCCTGGTAGACCGACAGCGCTCCCCGGCCTCGGGCGAGCGCCTCCTGGGTGGAGGGCAGCAGGTCGGCGGCGCCGGCCACCGACCCGGTGTCGGCCACGGCCTCCAGCCGGCGCACCGCCTCGCCCGCGTAGACGACGCCGAGGTTGAGCGCGCCGCCGGCCAGCTTGTGCGAGACCTGGCGCAACGCGTCGGCGTCGCCGGCGTCGACGGCCGCGCTCATCGCTGCCATCGCCTCGGCGCAGTTGCGCTCGAAGTTCGCGATGGCGCGGTCGAGGTAGTCGGTGTTGTCCTCGTCGAGCTCGCGCAGCATCTCGAGCCGGTCGAGGTCGAGACCGGCCAGGGCCGGGTCGTCCGTGGGCGGGACAGGCTCGGTCATGGGTGTCTCCTCGTGGTGGGGTTCGGGCCCGTCGTCGGGACCGGCAGGGGGCCCCGGGGCGTCGAGCCACCGGGCCAGGGTCTCGGTGAGGGCGGCGGGGTCGACGGGCTTGGTCAGGTAGTCGTCCATGCCGGCCTCGGCACAGCGCTCGCGCTCACCCTCCACGGCCGCCGCGGTCATGGCGATGACCGGCAGCCGGGCCGAGCCGGCGGCCGCCTCCGCGGCCCGGATGGCGCGCGTCGCGGCGTACCCGTCGAGCACCGGCATCTGCACGTCCATCAGCACCGCGTCCCAACCGCCGCAGGCCACCCACTCGACAGCGGCCCGCCCGTCGTCGACGGTCGCGTGGTCGTAGCCCAGGTGCTCCAGGAGCCCGGCGGCGACCATCTGGTTGACGGGGTTGTCCTCGACCACCAGCACGCGGTGCGCACGACGAGCCGGAGCCGCGGACGCGGCGAGCGTCGTCGCGCTCGACAGGTGCTTGACCAGCGTGCTGCGCAGCACGCCCGCGGGCACCGGCTTGACCAGGTAGTCGTCGAGCCCGGCGCTGCGCACCTCGGCGTCGTCCAGGTGGGTCATCGAGGTGAGCATCAGCAGCACGGTCGTGCCGTGGGCGGGGTCGGCCCGCAGCGTGCGGGCCAGGTCGAGGCCGTCGCGCTGAGGCATCGCCATGTCGAGCAGCACCGCGGCGTACGCCGCCGAGCGATCCTCGCCGGCCTCCCGGTCGTTGCGGGCGACGGCGGCCAGCGCCTCGTCGACCGAGGTCGTGACGTCGACCTCGAGGCCCCACCAGCCGAGCTGCTCGACCAGGATCATCCGGTTGGCCGGGTTGTCGTCGACGACGAGCACGCGGCGTCCGGCGAGCAGCGAGCGTGCCTGCTCGTCGGCGACGTCGACCACGTCGCCGGACGGCAGGGCCAGCGGGACCTCCGCGGTGAAGACGGCGCCGCCGCCGGGGTTGGGCCGGTGGGCCAGGGTCCCGCCCAGGGCCTGGACGATCTCGTGGGAGATCGCCAGCCCGAGGCCGGTGCCGCCGTAGACGCGCGTGGTGGAGGCGTCGGCCTGGGTGAAGGGGTCGAAGAGGCCGGCGACCTTCTCCGGGGGCACTCCGATGCCGGTGTCGGTGACGGAGACGACCAGGGTGGTGCCGGCGTCGGGGGCGGGGCGCGCGCCGGCCGCGACGTCGACCCGCCCGTGGTCGGTGAACTTGACGGCGTTGGAGACGAGGTTGGTCAGCACCTGGGCGAGGCGGGTGGGGTCGCCGGCCAGCACCCGGGGCACCTCGGCCGCGCACGAGAGCGCCAGCTCGATGCCCTTGGCGCGTGCCTGAGCCGCGAGCACCCCGACGACCTGGTCGAGGACGGGGCGCACCTCGAAGTCGAGGACCTCGAGCTCGAGACGACCGGCCTCGATCTTGGAGAAGTCGAGGATGTCGTTGATGACTCCCAGCAGCGCCCGGCTGGCGACCTGCACGCCCGCCGCGAGGCGCTGCTGCTCACCGGTGAGCGTGGTGCGCAGCAGCAGGTCGTTGAGGCCGATCACCCCGTTGAGGGGGGTGCGGATCTCGTGGCTCATGGTCGCCAGGAACTCCGACTTCTGCCGCGAGGCGTCCATCGCCTGGTCACGTGCCTCGGCCAGCTCCTGGTGCACCTGCTCGCGCCAGGCCACCCGGCCCATCTGCTCGGCCACGTGCGCCACCATCTGCTCGATCATGGCGTGGCGGTAGAGCGGCGGGTCGGAGGTGAGGGTCAGCACCGCCCGGACCTCGTCGAGCACCATGACGGGGAAGGCGATCGTCAGACGTGCCTCGTCCCAGCGGGCCTCCCTCGCCGTCAGCACCGAGCGGGCCAGCGCCAGCTCGGCGCCGGCCGTGGCGGGGTCGGCGTCGTCCTCGGCCGCGCTGCGGGGGTCGACGTACAGGGGCTGCAGCACTCCCTCGGCATCGACCGTGAACGCCCGCGCACGCGACCAGTCGTCGTGCAGCAGGACCAGGTCGCGGGCCTGGCGCAGCAGGCTGTCGAGGGTCTCGGCGTCGTTGGCGGCCGTCGCCACGGTCTGCATCAGGGTGTTCTGGGACGCCTGGTCGGCCAGCGCGAGCTCGGTCTGCTTGGTCTCCGTGACGTCCTGCAGCGTGCCGACCATGCGCGGGTGGTGGGGGTCGGGCTGCAGCACGCCGCGAGCGCGGGCCCACCGCCACTTCTCGTTGGCCAGGACCTGCACGGTGACGTCCAGCACGCTGCCGTCGGCGAGGCTGCCGGCCACCAGCTGGCGCACCAGGTCGCGGTCGTCGGGATGGACCTTCTCGACGAAGCGCTCCAGGGTCCAGGCCTCCGTGGTGGTGTCGACCCCGAAGAGCCGGTCGATCTGCTCCGACCCGATGATCGCGCCCGCGGTGAGGTCCCAGGTCCAGGCTCCGATGCGGGCGATCTCCTGGGTCTCCTCGAGGCGCTGCCGGCTCTCCTCGTGGGCCAGCGCCGCCGCGCGCCGGTCGTCGTAGTCGCTGAAGGTCAGCTGCAGCGCGGTGGGCCGGCCCTCCTCGTCGAGCACGGGGCACTCGCGCACCAGCACCCAGGTGACGCCGCCGTCGTGGCGCACGAGCTGCACCTCGACGGCGTCGTGGTTGACGTGTCCCTCTCGCACCCGGGCGAGGTGCGCCTCGAGCTGCGGGCGGCCGACCTCGTCGAGGCTGTCCTGCATGGGGACGTGCTGCATGCGGTCGTGCGGCACGCCGTACAGGCGCGCCATGGCCGGGTTGGCGTAGATGGTGCGCCCGGTCAGGTCGATGACCCAGATGCCGTCCGGCGAGCGCTCGACGATGTCGCGGTACATCCCACCTGCCGTCATCACACCTCCGCCACGCTCCACGATAGGGCCTCGGGGCCTGCCGCGCTGTCAGATCCGGCGCGCGCCGGAGATGAGGAACCCGCCGTCCGGCTGCTCCTGCAGGGTGAGCTCGATGGTCTCGGTCACGGTGCCCGAGCCGGCACGGGTGTAGGTGTAGGTGTAGGTGGCCGTCCCGGCCCCGGGGTCGGCAGCCTCCATCGTGAAGTCGCTGACCTCGCGCACGCTGCCCCAGAAGCCGGTGTAGCCCCGCAGCCGGCCGCTCTCGCGCTGGTAGGCGGGGGTGAGCATCGCGTAGCCGGCGTCCGGGTCGGCCGCGGCGGTGCGCACGTAGTCGGCGGCGAACTCCTCGATGTCCTCGGCGGTGGGGCCCTGGGTCGGCGAGGGTCCCTCGGTCGGACTGCTCGAGGTCGGTCCCGGGCTCGTCCCCGCAGCGGTGGGTGCCTCGTCGCCGGGGTCGCGTCCCTGGCCGACGGCGAAGGCGATGACCACGAGCACGACCAGCACCGCGGCACCCAGCACCACCGGCGCCAGCGCTCCCCGTCGACGGCGCTGCGACGCGCCACCGGCGCTCGCCGGCGACGCGGAGGACGGCGCGGGGATGACCGTGGGCTGCACCCCGGTGTTGAGGGGGGCGATCTCCTCCATCGACCGGGTGTCGTCACCGGTCGGCAGCGCAGGGAGGGGCTCGGCGGCCCCCGGGCCCTGCTGCAGCACGTCGCGCACGGTGGCCATGTCCCAGCGCTGCTCGGGATCGCGGCACATCGTGGCCCGCAGCAGCGGCCCGAGCCATCCCGGCTCGTCGACGCGCGGGGGCTCCTCGTGCACGATGCGGTAGAGCGCCCCGAGCACGTTGTCGCTCACCTCGTACGGCGGGTGGCCGGCCAGGGCGTGGAAGAGCGACGCGCCCAGCGACCACACGTCGCTGCGTGCCGTGGCCGTGGCTCCCGAGGCGACCTCGGGGGCCAGGTAGGCGGGCGACCCGGTCACCAGCCCGGTCTGGGTCAGGGACGGGTCGGTCTCGGCGCGGGCGATGCCGAAGTCGGAGAGCTTCACCTGGCCGTCGGCGGTGACCAGCATGTTGGACGGCTTGACGTCGCGGTGCACGATCCCGGCCTCGTGGGCGGCGGCGAGCGCCTCGGCCGCCTGCCCCAGCAGCTGCGCGGCCCGGTCGGGGGACAGGGGCCCCTCGGCGCGCAGGTAGCCCGAGAGGTTGGTGCCGTCGACGTGCTCCATCACCAGGTACTGCTGGCCGTCCTCCTCGACGAGGTCGTAGACGGCCACGACGTGGGGGTGGCTCAACCGCGCGGCCAGCCGGGCCTCGCGCTCGGCCCGCTCGGCGCGCTCGCGGTCGTCGGGGTCCTGGCCGGGGACGGCGCCGAGGCGCTTGAGGGCCACCGGCCGGCCGAGCATCTCGTCGCGGCCGAGCCACACCGCGCCCATCCCGCCGCGCCCGATCTCCCGCTCGAGCGTGTACCTGCCCGCGATCACGCCTGCTCGACCTCCATGCGCACGAGGATAGGGCGTCGGGCAGCGACGCCCCCGCGCCGACCGGTCGTGAACCCGGTGGGCGTCCCGATCGACGATGAGGCAGGCTTGGCGTCGTCCGGCGGACTGCGTTGTCCGCGCCCCGTAGCGGAGAAGGCACCAGACGTGAGCATCGACCCCACCCTCCTCGACGACCTCGAGTGGCGCGGCCTCGTCGCCCACTCGACGGACCGCGACGCGCTGCGCGCCGCGCTCGTGGAGGGCAGCGTCCGCTACTACGTCGGCTTCGACCCCACCGCGCCGAGCCTGCACATGGGCAACCTGCTGCAGATCGTCACGGCGATGCGCCTGCAGCGCGCCGGCCACACGCCGTTCGTGCTCGTCGGCGGCTCGACCGGCATGATCGGCGACCCCCGCGACTCCGGCGAGCGCACGCTCAACACGCTCGAGACCGTGGCCGAGTGGGTCGAGCGCATCCGCCACCAGGTGGAGCCGTTCCTGTCCTTCGAGGGCGAGAACGCCGCCACCATGGTCAACAACCTCGACTGGACCGCCGGCGTCTCCGCGATCGACTTCCTGCGCGACATCGGCAAGCACTTCCCGGTCAACCGGATGCTGGCCCGCGACGTGGTGCGCAACCGGCTCGACGACGGCATCAGCTACACCGAGTTCTCCTACATCCTGCTGCAGTCGATGGACTACCTGCACCTGCACCGCGAGCACGGCGTCTCCCTCCAGCTCGGCGGCTCCGACCAGTGGGGCAACATCACCGGCGGCGTCGAGCTGGTGCGTCGCGCCGACGGGGAGCGGGTGCACGCCTTCGTCACCCCGCTGGTGACCCGGGCCGACGGCACCAAGTACGGCAAGAGCGAGGGCGGCGCACTGTGGCTGGACCCCGAGATGCTCTCGCCCTACGCCTTCTACCAGTTCTGGCTCAACGTCGAGGACGAGAAGGTCGGCGAGCTGCTGCGGTTGTTCACCTTCCTCGACCGGGCGCGGATCGAGGAGCTCGAGGCCGCGCACGCCGAGAAGCCGTTCCTGCGCGCGGGCCAGAAGGCGCTGGCCGAGGAGGTGACCACGCTGGTGCACGGGGCCCAGGAGACGGCCCGCATCCAGGCGGCCTCCGCCGCGCTGTTCGGCGGCGGGGACATGGCCGAGCTGAGCCCCGACACCCTGGGCGCGGCACTGCGCGAGACGGGGGTGCTGCGTCTGGAGTCGGCGGGCGGGCTGCCCTCGGTCGTCGACCTGCTCGTCGAGACCGGGCTGGCCAAGAGCAAGGGCGACGCCCGGCGCACGGTGGGGGAAGGCGGTGCCTACCTCAACAACGTGCGTGTGGAGGACCCCGACCGGGTGCCGGGCGCCGACGACCTGCTCGGCGGCACCTGGCTGGTGCTGCGCAAGGGCAAGAAGAGCTTCAAGGGCGTCGAGGTCGTCTGAGGTGGGCGACGCGCGCGGCGGCAGCTGGTTGAGCGGGCTCGGTGCCCGCGCGGCGGGGTCGATGCCCCTGCCGCTGCGCGAGTACGTCGAGCACGGCGCCGGCGCCGGCGTCACCGCCGGCGAGGCCGCGGCGGGCTGGGGCCGGCTGCGCCTGCGACCGCACGTGCTGCGCGACGTCACCTCCGTCGACCCCTCGGTCGAGCTGCTCGGCTGCTCCAGCCGGGTGCCCTGGGGTGTGGCCCCGACCTCCCTGCAGCGGGCCGTGCACCCCGACGGCGAGCTGGCCACCGCGCGGGCCTCGGCGGCGGCCGGCGCGGTCATGGTGGTCTCGAGCAACGCCGGCAGCACGTTCGACGACATCGCCGCGACCGGGGTCACCTGGTGGTTGCAGGTCTACCTGCCCTCCGACCGCACCCTGGCCGGTCCCTTGCTGGACCGGGCGGTCGCTGCCGGTGCGGCGGCCGTCGTCCTGACGGTCGACACCCCCGTGGTGGCGACGTGGCACCCCTCGGAGGCACTCATCTGGGACCTGGCCGACCCGGCCTGGACCCGGGTCAACTTCGACCCGGGCTACGACGACCAGACCGGCTCCGAGAAGGCGCTCGACCTCGGTCCCCACGACATCGACTGGCTGCGTGAGCGCACCGGGCTGCCCGTCGTGGTCAAGGGCGTGCTGCGCGGCGACGACGCGCGGCGGTGCGTGCAGGCCGGCGCCGCCGGAGTGTGGGTGTCGACGCACGGCGGCCGACAGCTCGACCGCAGCCTGAGCACCGCGGCAGCCCTGCCCGAGGTGCGCCGCGCCGTCGGCGCCGACGCCGAGGTCTACGTCGACGGGGGAGTGCGCAGCGGGCTCGACGTCGTGACCGCGCTCGCGGCCGGTGCCGACGCCGTCTTCGTGGGCCGGCCCGTCCTGCACGCCCTGGTCGAGGGGGAGGCCGGGGTGGCCCGTTGGCACGCCGCCCTCCTCATCGAGACCGTGGAGGCCCTGCGCCTGGCCGGCTGCCGCACGCCCGCGGACACCCGGGACCTGCTGGCCGATGACGCGGACGAGGGCCCACACCCCGTCTGACCTGCACAAATACCGATGTGCTCCGGGTCACCCCCACTCGATTTGTCGTGTGGCAGCCGTTCGCCTAATGTTTTCCATGTCGCCAGGGAGCGGCGGGGAGCAAGGCCGGTCTGGCCGGGCTCCCGGCCCCAGGACGACCACAGCTCCACATCGCGGTCCGCCGCGCTGCGGAGCGCAGAGCCCCGCCGCTGGTGCCGAGAGGTGCTGGGACGGTGTGCGTCTGATTCTTGAGAACTCAACAGTGTGTCATAGTCGA
>NZ_JBDYKJ010000075.1:0-22679 GCF_040012395.1 Nocardioides sp. 31GB23
CAGTCACTGCAGATCTCGATTCCAGTAGAACCCTCACCTTAGGAGGGCCCACCGTCCGAGATCACCGTGGCAGGCCACAGATACCTGCCTGACGGTGCGGCAAGAGTGATCGGTGGCATCCCGCCACCGTGGCGGAACCACCGCGACCCGACCGGGCCTGACACGCCAACAGCGGCCGCGGCGTCCTCGCTGCCCATCCCTTCGGCGATCCGCCGCCAGAACTCCTGCTCCACATGCCGGGGGTGGATACGGACGCCCAGGCGACCGCATCGCCGGCCGCACCGCACGATCCGCATCCTGTTGTCGACGAACCACCGAACACCTCCATGCAGTCGAGGTGTTGCGACGACCGGTTGATTTCGCCCGATACTCCACGGTCGCTGTGATGGACCAAGCCGGTGACATCCTGCCCGGCCCGTTGCCGGTTCCAAAGGCCCATGTCGAGGGCGTCCAACGCCAGGTCGGTGCGCAGGCTGGTGGACACCTGCCAGCCGACGATCATTCGGGCGAAGACATCGAGGACGAACGCGACATAGTCCAGCCAGCGTGGGTCCTGACGTAGGTCAGGGGTCGGCCACCCACAGCTGGTTCGGTGCTGTCGCGACGAACTTCCTGCTGACAAGGTCCTCGGGTCGTTCGGTCTCAGCGCCGTCGCCGAGGGTGGTCTTGCGGGTCTTCTCCCGCGGGATCCCGCGCAGCCCCTCAGCCCTCATGAGTCGCTCGACGGTGCAGCGGGCGACCTTCACGCCCTCGCGGTTGAGCTCGGCGTGGATCTTCCGCGCGCCGTAGACCCCGAGGTTGGCCTTGTGGGCGACCTTGATATCCTCGACCAGTTCGGCGTCGCGGATCGCACGTGCCGACGGCGGCCTGGTCTTCGCGGCGTAGTAGCTGCTCCGGGCGATCGTGAAGCCGGCCTTCTTCAGCACGGCACAGATCGGCTCGACCCCGACCTCGCGCCATCGACCACGTCGTGGCGATGAGCCTCGATGTAGGCAACTACCTGTTCGTGGGGCGGTCGAGCTCCGCCGCGAAGAAAGCCGAAGCCGTCCTCAGAATGTGGTTGGTCCGACGCAACTCGCGATTCTCCCGCTCGAGCTCGGCCAACCGATGCCCGTCGCTGGTCGTGGTGCCGGGCCGGACACCACCGTCGGCCTCGGCCTGCCGGACCCAGTTGCGCAACGTCTCGGGGTGCATGCCGAGTTGCTCGGCCACACGATTGATCGCACCGACCTTGGTCTCGGGATCTTGCCGGAGCTCGACGGCCATCCTCGTGGCCCGCTCACGCAGCTCGTCGGGGTCCTTCCTGGGTGCTGCCATGACTCTCATCCTCCATGGATTGAGAGAGCCTCCATCAGACCCAGGGCTATTCACCCCCGACCTTGAAGACGGGTTGTGCAGTGCAGCGGGTGCCGCTAGGCAGCTGGGTTTGACTACTCAAGACCCAGGTGATGACCGAACGCCGTCGGTCGCCAACCGAGCACCGCAAGCACGGCGCGTCACTCCGCAACTGGCCTATCCCGGGGACTGCTGTCGAAGGACCCGCAGTTCGTCGACAAGGTCAAGGACGTCGTCGGGCTCTACCTCGCCCCACCTGAACGGGCCGTGGTGCTGTGCGTCGATGAGAAGTCCCAGATCCAGGCGCTGGACCGGACCGCACCGATCTTGCCGATGTTGCCGGGGACCCCGCAGCGCGCCACCCATGACTACACCCGCCACGGCACCTCCAGCCTCTACGCCGCACTCGACATCACCACCGGCAAGGTCATCGGCCAGCTGCACGCCCGGCACCGGGCGATCGAGTTCAAGAAGTTCCTGACCACGATCGACAAGGAGGTTCCCGACGACCTCGCAGTGCACCTGGTGATGGACAACGTCTCGACCCACAAGACCCCCGTGATCCAGCGCTGGCTGGTCGCCCATCCGCGCTTCGTGGTGCACTTCACCCCGACTTCGAGCTCGTGGCTCAACCTGGTCGAGCGCTGGTTCTCCGAGCTGACCACCAAGAAGCTCCAGCGCGGCGCGCACACGAGCGTCCGCGCCCTCAACAACGACATCCGCGGCTGGATCAAGACCTGGAACGAGAACCCCAGGCCCTACGTCTGGACCAAGACGGCCGACCAGATCCTCGACTCCATAGCCCGCTACTGCACGCGAATCAACGACTCAGGACACTAGGCGATGTCACGCACCGCGTTGACGACGTGGCGTCACTCACGGTCCGCACCGCGACGACTCGGCCTGCTCGCTTCCAGCTGCGGTAGGTCCGCGGCGATCTGGCAGCCCTGCTCGCGCAGGGCCCGGCAGATCGACTCGACCGCGTGGCCCTGGCTTCTCATCGTGTCAATGAAGCCCATGATCAGCGGTTGCGGGTTCTTGATGTGAGGCACTACAGGTCCCAGTCCGCGCGGATCAGGCGCGATGCCGCCGCGCGTACACCCGAGGCGTTGTTCTACAAGATGACGAAGTCGTCGTGCTGCTCAACTGTGAAGTCGGTCCAGCGTTGCACCCCGGGCTGGTCGCCCAGGTTTGGCGGCTGCGCCGAGAGCATCTCACCGCCGCGCGCGCATGAGCTCGATGGTCCGTTCGGCGAGTTCCGCCTTCGGGTCGCAGTCCGCGGTCTTGGCGTCAGCGGCCGAAGGTGCCGCACCCTCGTCGTCCCATGTCGCCCAACGTGCCGGTGTTTGAGGGCCAGATTGCCCTCGAGTCTTCCTGCGATGAGGTCCAGCTGTTGGAGTGGCGTGGTTCCTAACAGCGCGACCTGAGAGCCGGCGTTGCCGTCAGTGCCCGCGCTCGTTCCCGGTGGTGATCGGAGGTTCTGCACCGATTGCGTAGGCGTAGGATGCCCGTACGAGGCCAGCGGCGATGTCCGCCTCGTATGCATCGCGTGGGGCGTAGACCATGACCGCCCCCGGCGAGATGATCCCGAGGCGGGCGATCGGGTGCTGCTCGGCCCAGCCAGCCTCGATCGCAGCCTCGGCGGTCGGAGGCGGCAGGACCAGGTGTAGGGATTGATCGGGGGATGGGTGGAGGTGGGCGAACTCGGTGCCGATCATGAACGCATCCGGTGGCCCTTGGGCCGGGCCTTGAGGCAGGGTGAGCGCCTGCGCACCGGGGACGGAGATCATCGAGCCCGCCCAGACCACCCCCGGCAGGGTGCCGATCTGCCCGATCAGGCGCTCCCGTGGTTGGTCATCGCGGGGCTGCTGGTCGAGCTGGGTGTGTGGGTTCGTCGGGGTCGTCGAGGGCCGCGGGCCAGGGCGCTGGGGCATGGGAACAGGGACAGGGACGGCTTTGCTCATGACAGGGTGAATAGCGGTCCGACGAGGACGAGGCCGAGATCGTCACCGAGGTAGGCGAAGGCCGCGAACATCACGAGTGCCGCACCGGCCAGCGAGAGGTCTTTGAGGAACTGGGTCTGTTCCATGACCTTGGCTCCGGGGTCGGTCTCGGCCCAGAAGCCGTGCATGATGAAGGCGGTGGGTAGCAGGAAGGCCGCGAGCAACAGGGCCCCGACGTCGGGCCAGATCCCCAGGGCCACCATGAGTGCGCCGGCCAGGAGCTGCAGGCCGGTCAGGACGACCATGACGGGCGCGGCGGGCACTCCCTTACCGGCGGCGTATCCGGCCATCATCTCCCTCTGTGCGAGGTGTCCGTAGCCTGATCCGAGGAAGAGTAGGGCGAAGAGCACCCTCCCGATGAGTACCAGAACATCCACGCTTCCTCCTACGATCGATACTTACTATGAGTAAGTGGTTGAGTTATAGCAGTAGCCTGACCGCAGGTCAATCAAGCTTGATGCAGAGGTGGGGTCGAGGTGGCGGACGGGCTGATCGGTCCGGTGGACAATGACTGCGGACGCTACTGCCCTCAGTTCCACCAGACGGTGGAACTGCTGGGCCGGCGTTGGAACGGTGTCATCCTCCACGCGCTGATGACCCACGCTGAGCGCTTCGGTGAGATCCACGCCGCGATCCCTGGAATTTCCGACCGCCTGCTGACCGAGCGGCTGCGAGAGCTGGAACGCGAAGGACTCCTCTCGCGGATCTGCCCAGGCACCTCAAGTGCCCCGCGATACCTGCTGACGCCCAAGGGAAGGGCGCTGGGACCGGTCATCGACGCGATATCGGCCTGGGCGGCGGACTGGAACCCGGTTGCTGAGTGAAGGGCATCCCGGTGACCGCATATCGACGATGCGGGTCCGACGGCCCGCATTCATCGTGGCCACTGCCCTGCTGGGTTGCGCGTCGTGCCGGCGGCAAGAGTGACCACGGCTGCATCGTCGGGACGCCTCGCCGTGACATGTGGTAGAACGCCGGACGTCGCGAAACCAGGGCTCGACTGTCCCGTGGTGTCGGTGGGAATCCTCGTCCAGAATGAAGAAGGCGGCCCCTGCTCAAACGAGCGCATCAGACTGGCCGTCGGTGCTTGTGCTGTTCAGTGTGCCCCTCTTGGGTGCTGCGCTTCGAGTAGTGGGGATGGTCGAGGTCGACCGAACGGCCGACCGTGACGCCATCGGACAAAGTGGCTGCGCGGGGACTGCCGGTCTGGTCTTTCCTGAGGCCCTACGTACCGAGATGTGGACGGCGGGGGAGTGGCTTGAAGGATGCTCCATCGGTGACGACACGTCGGAGCGCTTGAACACATAACTGCAGGTCAACATGCAGTGGTTTTTGTCACTGCGGTCAACATCCGCAAGTTCGTGCTGCGCGCCGCGCGCCTCGACGACCTGGTCGAGCTGGGCAGCCTGACCCCGCAGGCGGCCGCGTTCCTGCAGGCCTCGGTGCGGGCCGGGCTCAACATCCTGGTCTCCGGAGGCACCCAGGCGGGCAAGACCACGATGCTCAACTGCCTGGCCGCAGCCATCCCCGGCAGCGAGCGGGTGATCTCGGCCGAGGAGGTCTTCGAGCTGCGCTTCCCGCACCCCGACTGGGTGCCGCTGCAGACCCGGCAGGCCGGCCTCGAGGGGACCGGCGAGATCCGGCTGCGCGACCTGGTCAAGGAGACGCTGCGGATGCGGCCCAGCCGGGTGATCGTGGGGGAGGTGCGGGCCGAGGAGTGCCTCGACCTGGTGCTGGCGCTCAACTCCGGCTTGCCCGGCATGTGCACCCTGCACGCGAACTCCGCGCGCGAGGCGCTGGTCAAGATGTGCACGCTGCCGCTGCTGGCGGGCGAGAACATCGGCTCGAGGTTCGTGGTGCCGACCGTCGCCTCGTCGGTCGACCTGGTGGTCCACCTCGGACTCGACCACCGGGGCCGGCGGCACGTGGAGGAGATCGTGGCGGTGCCGGGACGCACCGAGAACGACATCATCGAGGTCGAGCCGATCTTCCGCCGCTCCGACGGCGAGCTGCGCCGCGCGCAGGGGATGCCGCCGCGCACCGAGCTCTACGAGCGTCACGGCATCGACGTACGACGTCTGCTCGCGGTGGGCGCGGAGCAGGAGGTCTGAGCGTGGGCGCGCTCGTGGGTCTCGGGGTGGGCGTGGGGCTGCTGCTGATCTGGTCGGCGTTCACGATGCCGCGGCGTCCGAGGGTCGCCGCTCGCGGGCCGGGCCGCCTCGAGCGGCTGCTGGGCTCGGCCGGCCTGCGCGGCGTCTCGTCGACCTCGTTCGTGCTGCTGTGCGCGGTCTCGGGCGTCGGCGCCGCGCTGCTCGTGCAGGTGGTCTCGCGCACGCCCCCGGTGGCGATCGTCTTCGGCGTGCTCGCGGCGTACCTGCCGGTCACGGTGGTGGCGGCGCGGGCCCGGCGGCGGCTGCGCGAGTTCGCCGAGGTCTGGCCCGAGGCCGTCGACAACCTGGCCTCGGCCGTGCGGGCGGGGATGTCGCTGCCCGACGCGCTGTCGGCGCTGGGCACGCGCGGGCCCGAGCCGCTGCGCGAGGCGTTCACCGGCTTCGCCCTCGACTACCAGGTCTCGGGCCGGTTCGGGGAGAGCCTCGACCGGCTCAAGGACCGGCTCGCCGACCCGGTGGGTGACCGGGTGGTGGAGGGCCTGCGGGTGGCTCGCGAGGTCGGCGGCGGCGAGCTCGGCCGGCTGCTGCGCAACCTGTCGGGCTACCTGCGCGAGGACGCGCGCACCCGCTCGGAGCTGGAGTCGCGGCAGGCATGGACGGTCAACGGTGCCCGGCTCGCGGTCGCCGCCCCGTGGGTGGTGCTGCTGCTGATGTCGTTGCAGAGCGACGTGATCCGCCGCTACGCCTCGCCCGCCGGGGTCGTGGTGCTGGGGGTGGGCGCCGGCCTGTGCGTGGTGGCCTACCGGCTGATGATGCGCATCGGGCGGTTGCCGACCGAGAGGCGGATCCTCTCGTGAGCCTGACGATGTGGGGCGCCCTGCTGGGCGCCACGACCGCGGCCGGTCTGCTGCTGGTCGCGGCCCGTGTGCGCGCCGTGCGACGGCCTCAGCTCGCCGCCCGGGTGCTGCCCTACCTGCGTGACCTGCCCGCCGCCGGCATGCCCGCGGCACCGCGCGTGACGGCCGGGGGCGGCGGGGGCTCCTCGGTCGTGGTCGCGGTCTTCGGCCCGGTGCTGCGCTCGCTGGCCGAGAGCGTCGAGCGGGTCCTGGGCGGTGCCACGTCGGTACGCCGCCGCCTGGCGCGGGCTGGGCTCGACAAGACCGTCCACGAGTTCCGCGTCGAGCAGGTCCAGTGGGGCCTCGTGGCGTTCTCGCTGGCCGCGGCCTGGGGGCTGCTGCGCACCCTGGGTGACCCGGGGGCGGTCGTCAGCTCCGCGCTGGTCTGCGCGATCGCCTTCGTGGTGGGGGTGCTGGGGCGCGACAACCACCTCTCCGGCCAGGTCCGCACCCGTGAGCGCCGGATCCTCGCCGAGTTCCCCACCGTGGCCGAGCTGCTCGCCCTCGCAGTGGCGGCGGGGGAGAGCCCGGTCGGGGCCCTGGACCGCGTGGTCAGCCGCTCGGGTGGCGAGCTGTCGGCCGACCTGGCCCGGGTGCTGGCCCAGGTGCGCACCGGTGAGCCGGTCGGCTCCGCCTTCGACGACCTGGCCGCGACCAGCGGGCTGCCCCTGGTCTCCCGCTTCGCCCAGGGCATTGCCACCGCCGTCGAGCGCGGCACCCCGCTGGCCGACGTGCTGCACGCCCAGGCCGCCGACGTCCGCGAGGCCGGACGTCGCGAGCTCATCGAGTCCGCCGCCCGCCGCGAGGTGCTGATGATGGTGCCCGTCGTGTTCCTGGTGCTGCCCGTGACGATCCTGTTCGCCTTCTGGCCCGGCGTCGTCGGGCTCGACCTGACCACCCCATGACCCTCTCGGGAAAGGACGCTCCATGACCTCCCTCCTCGCGCACCGCCTGGTGCTCCTCTGGCTCGCCCTCGTGGCGCCCGCACCTCGTCGTCGTGACGATCGCGGCGACGTGCCCGGCTGGGTGCTGGTCACCGTCGTGAGTGGCAGGTGAAGACTCGTGCGGGAGCGGACTTGACAGCCGGGTGTACGGTCCTGAGCCACAAGTAAAAGAGCGGCCCCCGCCGGTGCTGGAACACCAGACGAGGGCCTTGCCGAACCGTCACGAACTAGCCTCGGAGGTCCGACCGTCATGCACGCTACCGTCCACACCGCCCCCACGTCTGCAGGGGCCCTCTCGCTCCCGTCGCTCGTCGACGACCTCGACCCGCTGCAGCTCGCCTACCTCTCCTACCTCGGCGACTACCACGGCGCCACGCTCGCCAACTACCGCTACCACCTCGACCGGTACCTGCGCTGGTGCGCGACCCACGGCCTCGACGCCCTGGCCGTCAAGCGGGTCCACCTCGAGCTGTACGTGCGGCACCTGCTCGAGGAGCAGGGGCTCAAGCCGTCGTCGGTGAACTCGTCGATGACGCCGGTCAAGGGGTTCTAAGACGCCGCCGTCGGTGACGAGGTGATCGACCGGGACCCGACCCGGCGGCTCAAGCTGCCGAAGTTCTCCTACGAGAAGTCGACGCTGGTGCCGTTCCGGGACCTGATGCTGTTCCTCGAGGTCGCGAAGAGCATCAGCGCGCGGCACTGGGCGCTCACCCAGCTGCTGTCCGGGATGGGGCTGCGGATCAGCGAGGCGGCGTCGCTGCGGATCGAGGACTACCAGACCGTCGAGCAGGGCCAGCACATGCTGCGGTTCACGCAGAAGGGCGGGGCGACCGCCGTGGTGCCGGTGCCGCTGCCGGTGCTGCACGCGCTCGACGCGGCCCGGGCCGGCCGCACGTCGGGTCCGTTGATCGCGACCCGCGCCGGCGGCCCGCTGACCCGCGGTGGTGCGACGGGGCTGGTGGAGACGGTGAACCGGCGGGCGGCGGCGCAGGGGTTGAAGCGGCACATCAACCCGCACCTGCTCAGGAAGTCCGCGGTGACGGAGGCGCTCGAGATGGGCATGTCGATCCGGGACGCGCAGACGTTCGCGCGGCACGCTGACCCGCGCACCACGAGCAAGCACTACGACCTGGGGCGGGCGAACCACTACCGGCACCCGGGCCACCAGATCGCGGCACGGCTGGCGGTGTGAACGATGCCTGAGACCTACCCTGGGACGATGACCATCACCGAGTTCCTGCTGGCGAGGCTGAGTGAGGACAAGGCGGCGGCGCGCGAGGCGGCCGAACTGGCCGAGGCGCCGTGGCGGGCGGCATATGGGCGTCAGGTTGAGACCGCTCGGGGCGGCCACTTGGTGACGCCCGAAGACGAGCACTCGTACTCCACCGACCCGACCGACGCCGTTGGCGAGCACATCGCCCGCCACGACCCCGCCCGCGTGCTGCGTGAGGTCGAGGCAAAGCGCGCGATCGTGGAGGCGCACGAGGATCTGCGTCGCGTCGTGGAGGACTGGAGCCACCCTGACGCTGACGGCATGGGGCTGGTGCTCGTCGACGGCGGCGAGTGCGCTGGTTGTGGCGAGACGTCCCCCTGCACGACCCTCCGCCACCTCTCGTCGATCTACAGCGACCACCCGGAGTTCGACGCGGGATGGGCGTTGTGAGCCGTCCTAGCTCGAGCGGCGGCTGCGGTGGGCGCGTCGTGCGTCGCGGAGTCGCCGTAGCCGGTTGACCTCGCTGGGCATGGCCGCGAGGGCGTCTGGTCGGTCGAGGAGCGCGTCGACGACCTGTGCGAACCGGACGGGGGTCATGCCGAGGCGTTCGAGGGCGTGGGTGTCGCGGGCGGCGGGGTAGCGGTAGTGCTTCGCTGCGAGCGCCAGGGCGGCCTTCTCGGTGTCGGTCATGGGCGGGACGCTGCCAGGTGCCGCCGACAGTCTCCACGGCATCATCGTGGCCATGAGCGACGAGGAGCAGGACTGGTGGCGGACGCCGGTGGAGTACGGCGGGATGCAGCCGCTGTCGCCGCTGCGGATGAAGGAGCTCGCGGCCGGGGTGCTCGGTCGGCCGCAGCTGACGTCGGCGGGGGAGCGGGACTTGGCGCGGGCGGTGCTGTGGCTGCTCGAGGAGGTCGCTGAGCTGCGCGACACCGGGGCATGACGAAAGCGCCCCGGCGCCCGCCTGTGTGAGGCGGACGCCGGGGCGTCGGTTGTGCTCGGGGTGCTGCTACTTGCGGCGCTTCTTCCGCCGGGACTTGAGTCGTGCCACGACCGGGCGGTGGTCCCAGCCGCGGAATAGGTCGAAGACCCGCAGCGCCCAGGACATCCGGCGGCGGCGCATCGTGGTGGCGTGCGCGTCGATCACGCGGGTCCGGCCGATCGTTGCCCGCCGCGGCACGACCAGGCGCAGCCCGGTGGGCTTGAGCTTCTGGTTGATCAGCCGGCGCCACGACCGCAGCCGCAGGTGCACGTTCCAGTCGGCTGACAGGACGGTCTCGTCGGGCTGGTGCTCGGCGATGAGGTCGCACAGGACCCGGGGGAGCTCGTCGAGGGCGGCCTGCCAGGCGGTCACGTTGCCGCGGTCGGCGGCGAGCTTGGAGAACCCGTGGCCGTGCTGGACGGAGGCGGGAGCGTGGAACCCGGCGCGGAGCAGCGTGCCGCCAGCGTCGAGCTCGATGAGGGCCCAGGTGAGGACGATGGTGGAGCGGGCCTTGCCGTGGCCGCGGGAGAGGACGGCGTGGCCACGGTCGGCGATGGCGCCGATGCTGGTGTCGACGAGGATGGCGCAGTCGGCGGCCGTCCTGGTGGCGGGGAGGTGGACGGCGACGCCGTCGAGGCGGTGGAGGTCGTCGTGGCGGCCGCGGACCTCGGTGACGGCGGCGACGCCCACCCGCCGGGCGAGCACCTTGCCGACGCCGTCGAGGAGCTGGGTGCGGCTGGTGGTGTAGCGCCCGGACAGGTGGGCGTCGTTGACCTTCATCAGTCGGCGTCGGGGTCCGCGGCCAGCCCGGACAGGTGGCGTCGCAGGAGGCCCTCGATCGTCGGGATAGCCATGATCCGGGTGATGATCGCGGCGAGGGCAGTCACGACGGCCGCGGCGCCGAGGAGCACGGCGCGGACGCTGGCGGGCATGGCCCCGCCCGACTCCTCGAGGATGATCTGCACGATCTCGGGGACCACCAGGCCCAGGCCGATGATCATCGGGATGCCGACCTGCAGCACGGTGCGGGCGGTGGCGCGCCAGGGGCGGGTGACCTGGGTGGGTGCGCTCATGGCTCAGGCCTCCTCGGTGTCGTCTGCGAGCGCGGCCAGGTCGGCGCGCAGCTCGTCGAGGCCGGCCTGCAGCGCGGCGACGTCCTCGGGCGAAGCGGTCTTGCGGGCCTTGAGGTCGTTGGCCTTCGTGACCGCGCGACCCAGGCGGGTCTTCACGTTCTTCTTGAACCCGGCGAGGCGGGCGTCGACCGCGGCGGCGACGTCGCGGACGAGCGCCTCCTGGTCCTTCTTGGGCCACTCGGTGTAGGGCATGTCGTCCTCCTGGTTGTTGGGGAGCCCGTCTCGGACGTAGGCGTCCTTGAGGCGGCGGATCTCGTCGAGGCGTGCGACGGCGCGGTCGCCGGGGCACGACTTCCACGCGAAGGTGCGGTGCGGATGGATCGGGGCGCCGCGGCGTACCCAGCCGGCGAGTTCGCGGGCGGCGAAGACCATGGCGGCGAGCTGGACCTGCGCGTCGGTGACCTCGTCGTCGACGTTCTGCATCAGCGCGCAGGCGTACCCGGCGAGGTTGAGGTCGCGGGGGTAGCCGGGCACGGCCTTGTCGTTGACGGTGTGGGTGCCCTTGGTGCCGTAGTCCTGGCCCTGGAAGTAGCGGCCCTCGTTGGTGATGAGGTCCTGGTAGGACACCATCGCCGGGGTGCTGTAGCCGTAGCCCTCGATCTGCCGGGCGCCGGCCGCGCCCTCGAGCACGGTGTCGGTGTCAGCGGTGACCGAGAGGTGCAGGAAGTGGTAGGCCGCGGGGGCCGCGGGCATGGGGTGGGTGCCGCGCCGACGGGCGTAGGCGCCGGCGCGCTCAGCCGCGGAGCCCCACTGGTCGCGGGTGAAGCACTCGACACCGGCAGCGCGCAGTTGGGTGATGACGGCGAGACGGTCGGGCATGGGTGCTCCTTCGGGCAGGCGGATGCCGCCCAGCCACCAGACGGTGCGGGCGATGGTGCGGCGGATCAGGGCTGAGGGGGCCGCCGCTGGAACAGCGCACGCAGCAGCGCGACCAGCGCGAGGTTGACGCCGACGCACACCAGCGCCGCACCGACCAGGCGGAACGTGTCGCGCAACGGGTAGTCGGGGCCCAGGTGGTGGAACGCCGCCGAGACGCCGATCAGGATCGCCACCCCGGTCGCCTTGATGAACAGGGCCCGCCCGATCCAGTCGCGCCACCAGTGCGTCGACGCGCCGTAGACGATCGGGTACGCGATGGCCGCGGGCAGGGTCAGGTAGATGAGGGCCGCGAAGGCGGTGTCAGGGCTCACGACGTGCGTCCTTCCTGGTACAGCGCCCGGATGCGCGCCGTGTAGTTGTTCTCGGCGTGCAGGCGAGCGCGTTCCCGGACGACTCGCTCGACCTTCGGGCCGAGGGCTTGGGCGTGGCTGCGCTCGCGCAGCGCCTCGGCGCTGGCGCGGGGGTCGCGCTTGAGGTGGCACAGCAGCCGCCAGATCATCGGTCCTCCACGTCCTCTACGTGGGGCAGCGCCCGCAGGAGCCGCAGGGTGGTCTCGTCGTTCTCGAGGAGCTTGGACACGAGCCCCTTCTGCTCGAGGGCGGTCTCGCGCCACACGTCGCGGTCGGCCTTGATGTCGTCGAGCTCGCGGCGGGTGGCGAGCCGGCCGGAGGCGAGAAGCCAGAACAGTGCCAGGACGAGGCCGATGTCTCCGATGGCCCCGAAGGGGATGTCTGCTGGCACGGCGGCTCCGTTCGTCCGAGAGAGGACGCGCTGCGGCGCCGTGGTCGCTGTTCAGTTGTGGCCTTCACTCGGGGCGAGTTCAGGTGCTTGAGCTCGGCCCGGGCCGTCAGGTCATTCCTTGCCGTAGGGCGCGTTACTTGTTCAGCGCCCGACCGCGCTCCTGGAGCTGGGAGTTGATCGAGTCGAACGTGTACGTGTCGACCTTGTTGGCAGCGGCTGTGAGGGCGATCGACCCGCCAGCGGCCTTGATGCTGGTGGCGAGACCAGAGACCGTCCTGCCTCCCGTGGCGTCCTGGGCGAAGTGGACAACGACCGTCACGCCGTCAGCAGCGGGGAGGTTGCTCACCGTCAGCGAGGTCACGTTCGCGTCGAGAGTCACGTAGAACACCGACCCCAGGGACAGGTCGAGCACCACCGCACCGGACACCGCCGAGGCGTTGATGTTCGTCCGCACCCGGAGCAGCGCCCGCGCCTGCAAGTCGCCCGTGCCGTTGAAGTTCGACCCCGACCAGCGGCGCACCTGCAACAGTGAGGCGGACGACCCGAAGAACCCGGCCATCGCGTCCCCGATGGAGGAGTAGCGCGGCAGGCCGGAGACGGCGGTGGTCGAGTTGCCGGATCGCAGGACCGCGAACACGTTGCCGTTCATGTCGGCCCACTCCCACTTGCGGCGGAACCGTGTGGTCACGTCGAGCGCGGTGGAGAGGTCGGCGATGAACTGCATGACCCGCTGGAGGGGGTTGTTGCCCAGGGTCAGCGTCTCCTCGACCGTGGTGTCCTTGCGGGTGTCCGACTGCCGCTTGAACCGCCCGAACAGGTCGAGGTCGCGGGCCAGGAAAGCGGACCCGAACCGCTTGCCGGCGTCGTTGTAGTGCGTGTTCTCGGCCGGGTCGTAGAACCCGTAGACATCCCGCGCCTGGGTGAAGGGTCCGAAGGCGGCGTACAGGTCGACCACGGAGTAGCCGTAGGTCGCGGCGAGACGCTTGAGGATGGTGTTCTGTGCGGCCTGGTCGTCGTCGGGATCGAGGCCGACTGCCGGGGTGGCGATGAGCACCACGTCGGCGTTGGGGGCGCCAGCGGTGAAGACATCGAACTCGTCGGTCAGGCCCGCCTCGTAGGTCGCTGCGGTCTCCTTCATCTCGTGAGAGATGACGTGGGGGGCGAAGTCGGCGAGGAACGCGGTCAGGGTCGCCTTCGCGCCGGCCGTTCCGAAGGCGTCGGGCAGGGCCAGGCCGCCCTTGGACACGTTGGCGACCACGATCCCCGAGATGGTGCTGTTGACCATGCCGACCCCGGCGCCCGGCGTGCGAACCGTGCCGGTCAGGTTGACGACCTTGACGGTGTGCGAGCCGAGGGCGGGGGTCAGGGTGACGACGCCGAGACCGATGGAGGCAGCGGAGGCGTCGATGGTGCCGGTCGCGTCCGCGCCGTCGATCTGCACCTTGAACGTGCCTGCGCCGGGCTCGGTGATGTAGTAGACCTTCACCTGGTCGCACACGAACGAGCCGCCGCCGACCCCATAGGTCCGGGTGGACCCGGCCGCGAACGTGGTCACCGCCCCCGTGGCCCAGGCGTCGTAGGAGGTGGTCGACTCGGTGACGGTGCCAGTGGTGGCGGTCGCCGTGATGGACCGCGAGGAGCCAGCGAAGTAGACCCCCGCGATGCCGCCACCGAACGCGCGGCGCAGATCCTCGTACAGCTTCTCGAACAACCCCTGGGCCATCGAGTCACCCCACGTCAGCCAACGCAGGTGGGTGGTGGTGCCGGCGAGGTAGTCGGAGACCTGGCGCCCGTAGGAGGGCATCGGGTACTTGGCGGTGAGCGCGGACCCGTCGATTGAGGCCGAAAGAGTGGCGGCGGACTTGCTGCCGGGGAGGTTGAGGGCGGCGTCGACGGCGTCGTCGGTGGTGTCGATGTTGGAGATGTCGCGGGCCAGCGCAGCGGAGGCGCTGGCGTCGTCGGCGTGGCCGCTCGCAGCGGTCGCGAACCCCGCCGCCTCGGTGACCTTCGCTGCTGCTGCGGTGACCTGGGCGGCGGCGTCGGTGGCGTACTGCGCAGCCCGGGCGATGGCCTTCGCGGCACCCAGCCCGACCGGTGTGATTCGACGGCTCATGATGCAGTGGCCTCCCTGGCGATGGTGACGACGAAGTCGCAGACATGGACACGCTCGGCCGGGTCGGCGCGCGTGAAGACGAGGTCGGCCACGAACGGCCGGGCCGGTGTGCCGTCGGATCGGATCGTGGCCGGCAGTACCGCGGTGACGGCCGCGGGGGCGGTGAGGACGAGGAGCTCGGTGTCGTCGCCGACGAACTGCGCTGTCGCCGCCCCGGTAGGGGTGAACTCGAGGAGCGGCTCGGTGCCGTACTCGGAGCGCACCGTGCACGCCGCGGACCAGCCGTCGGTGCCGGTGATGAGGTCGCCGGCCTGGTCGGCGAAGACGTTGGACCACTCGAAGTCGCTGCCGGCGACCAGCTCCAGCGCGAACAGGAACGGGGTGACGCTCACGGGGTCTCCTCGGGGACGGGATCGGGCTCCGGGTCGGGCTCGGGGTAGATCGGGGCGGGCAGGTCGTCGTTGGCGCACCAGGCGGCGACGATGTCGAGGAGGTTGAGCGCCCCGGTGGCGCGCGCGTCGTGCACGGCTTGGCGCCGGGTCTCGTCGAGGAGGTTCGCGGACATGAGCCGCCGGCGGACCGCGACGCACTGCTCGGGGGTGAGGGTGTCGTCGAAGGTGAGGACCACGACGCGTTGGTCGGCCTGGTCGGGCGGGAAGGCGAACCGGAACCCCGGCATGTCGTCCCAGTCGGCGAAGAGGGCCTGGTTGATGGAGCGGCCGGTGGCGACGGGGTGCTCGATGATCGTGCTCATGCGACGAAGCCCTCTTCGGGGTTGTAGGGGACGTCGGCGAGGATCGCCTCCGTGTCGCGGGCCACGAGCCCCACGGGCGCCAGGTAGATCGAGTCGCCCTCGGCGGAGGCCTTGACCTCGGCGAGGTTGACCTCGACCGACGGGCCGGCGGTGAGGGCGCCGCGGATGTCGTAGACGCCGTGGATGCGGACCCGGTGCCCGGCCTGGATCTCGGTGCGGTCGGCCATCAGGTTCGTGGGGTCGGTGATTTCGGTGAGGTCGAGGGTGAGGGGGTCGGACCAGCCGAGGCGGGGCTGCACCCGGGCGAACAGGGACCGGGCGAGCCCTTCGGCGACGGCGTCGGTCATGTAGCCGAGGCCGGTGCGGTCGACGTGCCGTTCGCGGCGGCCCCACCTGGCGGCGGCGACCTCGTTGGCGGCCTCGGTGGGCGGGGTGACGGAGAACTGGGTGGGGCGCACCGGGGGGCCGGGGTCGACGGCGGAGACGTAGCGCAGCCGCAGGTGGGTGATGTAGTCGTCGTCGGCGACGCCCATGACTCCGACGCCGGGGCGGGTGATCCACCGCGGGTCGGTGGGGTCCGCCTCGAACCGCAGGATGCCGTCGGCGCGGACGGTCCAGTGGACGCCGTTGGCCTGCGCGTAGGCGGTGATGAGCTGGGCGAGGGTGTTGACCTTCGCGGTGTCGATGTCAGCGACGGGCTGGTAGGTGCTGGCGGGCCAGGCGAAGATGGGGAAGGTCCAGGGGAGGCCGCGGGACATCGCAGCGAGGACGGCGTCGCGGGGGACGCTGGTGGGCTCCCCGTCCGCGTCGAGGGCCAGGTAGTCGGTGGCGGCCATCGAGGCGTACCCGAGCGCCTTGATGAGCCACCCGTCCGTGTCGCGCTCGACGCCGGCGACGTACCCGGTCCAGAAGGGGTGGGCGCTGGTCTTGAGCGCGACGTGCTTGCCGCGGGTGAACTCGGGGTGGTGCTCGTTGGGGTCCATGTCGATGCGCCAGGACGCCTCGTGGCAACCGGACGGGCCGTCGCCCCAGATGGTCGACCACTCGATGCCGGAGACGTCGCCCAGGCGCCGGCAGGGAAAGCGGTCGGTCCACGCGGTGATCGCCATCAGCGGGTCACGTTCGTGTGGTCGTGGGGGTAGTACGAGGCGCCGACGACGACGGGGGTGGCGGGCCCGGACGCGGCGACGTAGCACAGGGTGCGGCCGGCGTGGAGCTCGTGGTCGTCGTTGGACTCGAGCTGGGCGAGCGCGGAGAACGCGTCGGACTCGTCGGCCTGGTCGTGCATCCACACTGCGCCGCGGGGCAGGTCGAGGTCGGGGGCGACCAGGGACAGGCGGCGGGTGGTGAGGCCGTGGGCGAGGGTGAGGGCGGCGTCGACGGGGATCACGAAGATGTCGTCGAGGTAGTCGCTGGGGCCGGCGCTGGTGACGTCGAGGACGAAGTCGAAGGTGCCGGTGACGGCGCGGGACGCGGCCCGGGCGGGCAGGCGCATGGTGCCGAGGACGACCCATCCCCAGTCGTCGCCGCTGTTGGGGGTCGCGGAGGCGTAGGTGCTGACCTCTCGGTAGGTCACCGCCTCGTGGTTCGCGCGGAGGGTGACGAGTCGGGACGCGGTGAGCTTCATCCGGGCGATGAGGGCGTAGGTGCCGTCGGGGTACAGCGAGAACGGCACGGTGAACTTGGGGTTGGTGCCGTTGAGGTTCTCGCGGCGACCGCCGATCGCGTTGTTGTCGCCGCCCGTGGACCCGCCGGCGACGCGACGACGGCGCAGGTCGGGGGTGTAGCCGGAGTCCATGTTGGGGGCGGTGAGCGCGAGGACGTCGCCGAGGGCCGTGGCGGCGTGGGAGATGGTGATGGTGCCCGGCGCTCGGGCGGAGCCCTTGATGGGCAGGGCGCGCATGGTGGCCTTGCCGCCGATGGCGGGCAGGACGGCCATGGTGACGATCTCGTCGAAGCGAAGGGTGGGGTCATACGACGGGGTCTGGTCGTAGAAGTTGTCGTCGACGGTGAGGGTGATCCGCACGACGATCGGGCCCGAGAGGTCGCTGACGTCGTAGATTTCGCGGACGTAGCCTCCGTCGAGGTACTCGGTGATGTCGCGGACCACGAACTTGTCGTTGATGTGGGTCTGCGTGAAGCCGTGGTTGCCGACGTTGCGGTAGGTCACGGCGAAGGCACCGACGCCCGTGGGGACGTTGAACTTGGCGGCGGCGCCGCCCTGGAAGATCGGGGAACCGTAGCCGCCGGACTGGACCCAGCCGCCGACGACCTCGACGACGGTGCGGCCGGCGTCGGTGATGGCGGTGCGGTCGTCGGACGAGCCGGGCTCGATGAAGAAGTCGGGGTCGGTGCCGTCCATCAGCGTCGCGACGGTGGGGTCGTACTCGGTGGCGGTGGTGACGACGTCGCGCTCGGCGGACCGGGCGAACGGCTTGCACCGCAACTTGAGCGCGAAGGTCCGCTTGCCTTGCAGCTCGCGGATGTCCCACGTGTCGTCGTCGACGGGGTCCATCTGGCCCCACAGCACCGTGTAGATCGACGTGGGCCCCTTCTGGTCGGGCGGGGTCCACGCGAGCTCGCCGTAGCGGTCGGTGCGGATCTGCTCGATGACTCGCCAGATCGCAGCCTCCCCGTCGGCGAGGTGCGTGGAGTGGGTGCCGTCGAGGCCGACCACGAGAGTGATGTCGCGGTTGCTGTACCCGTCGACGATCTCGATGGCGCCGTCGCGGAGCAGCGAGCTGCCGACGCGCACGATCGGCTCGGGCCCGGTGCGGGTCATCGCGTAGACCTTGAAGGTGACGTCGGCGGAGTCCTGCTGGGCGTCCGGGGACATGTCGGCAGTCTCGGTGCGCGAGCGGAGCTGCAGCCTGTTGGTCATCCGATCCGCCTCTTCGTCTGTGCCGCCGCGACGGACTTCCCGATCCCGTTGACGACCCGGTCGGGGCCGTCCTGTCCTGCCGCCTTGGTGGTCCGGTCTTGTGCGGCCTCGAGGCGCTTGCCGAGCTGGCGGAGCTCGATGCGGGTCTCGCGCTGCTCGGCGCGGATGCCCTCGCTGACCTTCACCCCGGCGCGGATGTCGGAGCGCAGGATGCTGCCCCCGGTCTCTGAGGCCTGGGACAGGACCCGCTCGCGGCGGTTGTAGAGCTTGTTCAGCTCCTGGATGTTGTCGCGTGACCCGCCGGCGTAGGAGCGGACCATGTCGATGTCACCGCGGTCGATGAGGTCGGCGAGGACGTCGTCGTCGATGCCCTTGCGGATCAGCTGCTGCAGCAGCTTGTCCATCTCGCGGCCGGCAGCGATGTCGCTGCGCAGGATGTCCTCGGGGGACTGGGTCTGGCCGTAGCCGAGGGACTGCCCGATCGACCACTGGGCGTCGAGGAAAGCCTTCTGCTGCTCGGCGGTCCAGGTGTTGTAGCCCTCGGGGCGGTCCATGGTGAAGACGCTGGTCTCCTGGGCGGCGAACGCGTCCGAGCGGAGGCGGGCGTCGACGGAGTCTTCGATGGCGTCGCGCTCGGCGCGCAGCGCGTCGACCTTGGCGTTGCTGGCCTCGAGCTCCTTGTCGAGCATCTTGGAGCGGCGCTCGAGGAGCCGCTCGCGCATCTTGAGCTCGGCGACGAGGCCGCGGCTGGAGATGGTGGTGGCGCGGGCGAACTCGCGGACCTCGGCGGCCGGCAGGCTGAGCGCGTTGGCGCCGGCTACGGCGCCGCCGCCGGCGTACCCGGGCAGGCTCAGGTCCGCCATGCCGGGGAGGAACCCGTAGCGCGACTGCAGGTGGGACTTGTCGCGGCGTACGACTTCCTGGGGCAGGACCACTTCGCCGCGGTGGACGATGCCGGCGGGCTCGTGCTTGCCGCCGTGGCCGGTGTAGCCGCCGGTGTCGAAGTTGAAGCCGCTGAGCGCGGAGCCGACCTTGTTGACGGTGACGGTGACGGTCTTGGAGACGATGCGGGAGAGGGCGGAGCGGACCGAGCCGAGGTTGGCGAGTGCGGAGCCGACCTCGGCGCCCACGGAGACGCTGGCCTTGTCGCCGTCGAGATCGTTGAGGTTGCGCCGGGTGCCGTTGACGTCCTCGTTGGCCTTGTCGGTCAGCGCCTCGACCGTGGTCTTGATCTGCTTCGGCGTCAGGCCCAAGACCTTGAGGTAGTCCTGCATGTCGCGCTTCGAGATCCCCGCAGCCTCACCGGCCTCGAGAATTGCGCGGCGACCGTCCTTCATCGTCGCCGTCAGCCGCTGCGTGCCGGCACCGGCCTCGGCCTGGGCGTTGACCACACCGAGGAGGTTGCGAACCTGGTCGCGGATTGCAGACCGGTTCAGCGACGCCGCGTCGGTGTTGCCCTTGAGGGACCGGACGTTCTCAGCCAGGCCCTCGTCGAGGTTCCGCAGCCCGTCACGCCACTGGTCGGTGGCCTCGGCCAGGTCCAGCTTCGGCGACAGCAGCGCGTCGAGCGCAGCGACGAGCTCGGCGACCTGGTCGGCCGACGACGCGGCCTCTTCCCCGACTCCACCCACGGCGCCGGCGACCTCGTCGGCAGACCCAGCGGCGGCAGCCTCGGCGGCGGCAGCGTTCTCGAGGGCGGTGCCGTAGGCGCCGAACCTCTCGATGGTCCCGTCGAGCGCCTCCTGGGACACCGACGCGCCCGCGGGGAGTCCGTTGAGCCCGGCCGCGATGGACTCAATGATCGCGGCGGCCTGCTCGCCCTGGCCGCCCTCGACCATCCGAGCGAGCTCCTGGTCGACCTTCTCGAGGTTCTCGGCGGCGTTGTCCAGGCCGGTGTTGCCGAACGCGCCGAAGGCGGTGAAGATCTCGCGGATCGGCTCGGCGGTGTTGTTGGCGGTGCTCCCGAGCATGTCGACGTCCGACACGATGCGGCCGAGGATCTCGCTACCAGCACCGTTCGCGAGCGCCTCGAGGTCACGGTTGAGGTTCTCGACGTCGACCCGGGCGCCGGTGGCGTCGGCGAGCGCGTTCCCCAGGACGGTGACAGCGCCAGCGACCGCGGCGAGCCCGCCAGCGGTGCGGCCCAGGCGGCCCAGGGAGGTCGCGGTGGTGCCGGAGGCTCCCCCGAGCGCGGCGATCGCGTCACGGGTCGCGGTGATCCCACGCACGGTCTTCACACCGAACCAGGTGGCACCGCCGAGGATCGCGGCGACAGCGAGGAGCTTCACGATCGCGGCCTGCACGGGCCCGGGGAGATCCCCGAAGGCCTGCGACACCGTCGTGACGCCCTCGGCGACCTCGGCGACCACGGGCAGGAGCACGTTGCCGGCGTCGATGGCGGCGTCGCGGATGTTGTTCATCGCGACCTGCACCTCAGCACCGGTGGTGCCGGCACGCTTCGCGAACTCCTCGGCCAGGGCGCTGTTCTCCTTGTAAGCCTGCGCACCGAGATCGAGGGAGTCGGTGAGGAGGTCACCGGAGGCAGCCATGGAGAGCAGCGCCTGGGAGACGCGGACGTCGGAGAGACCGAGCTGGTCGAGGGTGGTGAACACGTCGCCACCGGAGGCGTTGATGCGGTCCAGGCCAGCGGTGAAGGCGGCGAACGCCCGGGCCGGGTCCTCCTCGAACGCCCGGGTGAACTCCTGCGAGGAGACGCCCGCGATCTCGGCGAACTGGTCGAGGCCCTCGCCGCCCTGCTTGGTGGCCTTCGCCATCTCGGTGAACACCCGGGAGATCGCGGAGCCGCCGGCCTCGACCTCGATGCCCATCGACGCCGCAGCGTTCGCGATGGCCAGGATGTCGGACTCGGCGAGCCCGATCTGGGCGCCGGCGCCGGCGATGCGCTGCGCCATCCCGAGGATCTGCGCCTCGGTGGAGGCGCCGTCGTTGCCGAGCGCCACGAGGGCGGCACCGAAGTTGTCGACCTCGTCGCCGCTGGTGCCCATGACGTTCGCGATCTGCGCGATCGAGGTGGCGGCCTCGTCGGCGGTGAGGTTGGTGGTCTCACCGAGCTGGATCATCACCTTGGTGAAGTCGGTGACGTCCTCGCGGGCCACACCGAGCTGGCCGGCTGCCTCGGCGGTGGCCGCGATCTCCTCGTGGGTGGCGGGCATGGTGCGCGCCAGCTCGCGGAGCTCGTCCTCGAGGACCGCCATCTGCTTCGCGGTGCCGTCGACGGTCTTCTCGACGCCGGCGAACTGGGACTCCCAGTCGACGGCGGCCTTGCCGGAGGCGGTCAGGACGGCGGCGAGGCCGACGGCCATCTTCCCGGCGGTCGCGCCGACCTTGTCGACGGCCTGGTCGGCGCGCATCGCGGACCGCTCGGCCTGCGACATGGCCTTGTCCATCTCGGCGCCGAACTGCTGCGACCCACGGATCGCCTCGGCGGTGTCGAGGGAGAGGCGGACGACGACGGAACGGGACTCACCAGCCATGCCGGGCACCGCCTCTCAGGGTTAGGCCATCGACGCGTCCACCGGCGGGCCGGCGGGCTGATGGGCGTGCTTGTCGTCGGAGGTGGTGGTGGCCCCGATGCGGAACGGCGGGAGCGGGCCCTTGCGATCAGCCGGGTAGGTGTCGACCGGGATCGCGTAGACCACGTTCTGGCCGTCGTCGCGCTTGGCGGTGCAGGCGTGGCAGACGAACGTCTGCGACTCCCACCAGCCGTCCATCTCGGAGTGCCAGGCGGTGGCCCGCGGCTCCCCGCAGGCGCACAGCGAGCTGTCGTAGGCGTCGAGGGCCAGGAGCAGCGCGACGTCCTCGTTGGCCCACGGCGGCGACGGGATGGTGCCGGTGGGCCGGTCGGGGTGCTGGGGGTCGTCGTAGACGAACGTGGTGGTGATCATCCGCAGACCCAGGAACACGGTGGGGGCGACCTGGGCTGCCTTCGCGAGGCCGAGGAGCTGGCGGGCTACTGCCGCGTCAGGTTCTGCAAGGAGCTGGGCGATTTTGGGACATCGACACCGCCCTGGGTGTTGACCTCGGTGGCCTTCACGATGAGGTTCGACATGGCTTTCATGCCGAGCTTCTTGCGGAGCGCGGCGACCTCGTCGGGAGTGACCTGCGGCTCGTGCATGGTGGCGGCGACCAGCTGGTTGTTGTAGTCCTCGAGGGACGCGCCGTCCTTCTTGGGGTAGTGCTCCTTGTTGAAGACGGCGAACTCGTCCGAGGTCATGCCCCGGAACCGGGGCCACCAGGTGGCCTTCGCCATGTCGGCCTTGATCTGCTCGAGCTCGTCGTTGAGTCGGTGCGCCCGGGCGGTGTTGGTCTCCTCGCCGAGGCTGGCGTCCTCGGCCTCGATGATGTTGCCCTCGACGTCGATGAGGGTGCGGAGCTCGGTGAGGATGCGCTCGTGGTCGGCCTCGAGGTCGGCGCGCAGGCAGACGCGGGCGTACCGCTCGGGGACGCGGGCCTCGGCGAGGATGTCGGCGATGGACCACTGGCGGCGCACCGTCGGGGGCTGCAGGGGTGCGGCGGTGGGGTCGCCGAAGACCCCGCCTGCGGGGCTCTCGTGGGCCGCGGGCGGGGTGGTGTCGGCGAGGGTCTGGTCGTCGGTCATGACGGTGCTCCTGGTGTTCGAGGACGGTGAGGATCGAGGACGAGGACGGGTGGTGCGAGAGGGGGTGGGGTGGCTG
>NZ_JBDYKJ010000076.1:0-22677 GCF_040012395.1 Nocardioides sp. 31GB23
GCTGCCGAGGGTGCGCAGTCCGCGCCCGAGGAGCAGGGACAGCAGGACCAGCAGGACCAGTAGGACACGCTGGCGGGGGGGGGGGGGCCCCCCCCCCCCCCCCCCCCCTCCCCCGGCTTCTTCGAAAGGCTCCATCCAGTGGCGAACGTTGACATCACCGGCCTCAGCAAGCACTTCGACTCGCTCAGCGTCTTCGACGACGTCGACCTGCACGTCGGCGACAACGAGTTCGTGTCGATCCTCGGCCCCAGCGGCTGCGGCAAGACGACCCTGCTGCGCATCGTCGCCGGCATCGAGGAGCGCACCTCGGGCTCGGTGCTGGTCGACGGCGACGAGGTCGAGCGGCCCCGCCCCGACACCACCCTGGTCTTCCAGAACTTCCGGCTGCTGCCCTGGCGCACCGTCGAGGACAACGTCGCCTACGGCCTGCGCCTGCGCGGCAAGAGCAAGGCCGAGTCCCGCGCCGCCGCGCAGCCCTACATCGCCATGGTCGGCCTCGAGGGCCGCGAGAAGAAGTACCCCTACCAGCTCTCCGGCGGCATGCAGCAGCGCGTGGGCCTGGCCCGCGCGCTGGCCATCAAGCCCGGCACCCTGCTGATGGACGAGCCCTTCGGCGCCCTCGACGCCCAGACCCGCGAGCTGATGCAGGACGAGCTGCTGCGCATCTGGAGCAACGACAAGCGCACCGTCATCTTCGTGACCCACTCGATCGACGAGGCCATCGTGCTCTCCGACCGGGTCATCGTCATGCAGTCCAACCCCGGTCGCATCGTCGAGGACATCACCATCCCCTTCGAGCGCCCCCGCACCCCCACCGCGATCCGCACCGACCCCCGCTTCGCGCGGCTGCGCGCCGAGATGTGGTCGCTGCTGCGCCAGGAGCCCCTGAGCACCGAGCTCAGCCCCGAGCTGCTCAACGGTGTGAGCGGTGAGTGACCGCGGCCTCTCCCGCAGCCGGGTCCTGCAGCTGAGGGTCGGCTTCGCGCTGTTCGTCCTGGCCGCCTGGTACCTCGTGGCGCTGACGATGGGCGGGCTCTTCCTGGCCCCGCCCCACGAGATCGCCTCCCGGCTGGGCGAGTCGATCGCCAGCGGCGAGTTCACCACCTACCTGGCCCCCACGGCGTACGTCGTGGCGGTCGGTGCCGGCCTCGGCGTCGCCGTGGGCGTGCCGTTCGGCCTGCTCATCGGCCGGGTGCGGATGCTCTACTGGCTCACCGAGGCGCCGATCAACATCTTCTACACCACGCCGCTGGTGGCGCTGATCCCCTTCATCCTGGTGATCGTCGGCTTCAACTACACCTCGAAGATCTTCATCGTCTTCCTCTTCACGGTGCTGCCGATCATCATCAACACCTCCGCGGGGGTGCGCACCGTCGACCGCGACCTGGTCGAGCTGTCGCACTCGTTCTGCGCGAAGGAGTGGACGGTCTGGCGCGACGTGCTGGTGCCGGGCTCGCTGCCCGCGACCATGACCGGCCTGCGGATCGGCCTGATCCACGCCCTCGTCGGGGCGGTCCTCGCCGACTTCTACGCCGGGGCCAGCGGCTTCGGCTACCTGATCATCCTCTACTCCAACCGCTTCGACATCGCCGGTGCGCTGGGCCCGGTGCTGGTGCTCGCCGCCGCGGGCGCCGGTGTGGCCAGCCTCCTCAAGATCGCCCAGCGACGACTCTCACCCTGGCAAGGAGTGTCATGACCCAGGTCAGCGACGCCATCGGCACGCCCCGCACCGTCACCCCGCGCCCCCGGCGCGCCGGCATGTCCGCCGCCACGAAGGAGCGGCTGTGCTGGTGGAGCGGACTGCTGCTGATCCCCGTGGTCTGGCAGCTCTACTCGATGGTGGCCGAGAGCCCCCTGATCGTGGGACCCATCGAGGTCGCGCAGGCCGCCGAGGGGATGCTCGCCGACGGCTCCCTGTTCACCGCGGCCCGCGAGAGCGCCCTGGTCTTCGCGGCCGGCATGGCCGCCGGCACCGCCGTCGGCCTGCTCATCGGGATCCTGGTGGGCCGCTTCCGCACCGTCGACGTGATGCTCGACCCCTACATCTCGGCCCTCTTCGCGACCCCCCTGGTCGCCGTCATCCCGATCCTCATCGTGGCGCTGGGCTTCGGCTTCCAGGCCAAGGTCGTGATCGTGGCGATGTTCGCGTTCTTCCCCGTGGCCATCAACACCGCGGCCGGAGTGCGGGGCGTGCCGCGCGACCTCGACGAGCTGGCCGCGTCGTTCTGCTCCTCCGAGCTGCAGACCTGGCGCGACATCCTCGTGCCCGGCGCCCTGCCCTTCATCGTCACCGGGGTCCGCCTGGCCGTGGGCCGCTCGCTCATCGCCGTCGTGGTCGCCGAGTTCTCCACCGCCGTCACCGGCCTCGGGTTCCTGATCCTGGTCAACTCCCGGCGCTTCAACATGGCCGAGGCGCTGGTGCCGGTCGTGGTGCTGATGGCCACCGGCTTCCTGCTCTACACCCTGCTCAAGAAGGTCGAGGCGCGCCTGGCGCCCTGGATCCTGCGCAGCTCCGACTGATGGGCTCCGACTGATGACTCCCGACCGCGAGGCCGCGCTGCCGCCGCTGTTCAGCCCCGACGAGATGGCGCGGCGCCGCAGGGCGCTCGACGAGGTGCTCGAGGAGCACGGCCTCACCCACGTGGTCCTGCACGGCGCCAACCGCTCGGGCAGCGCCGTGCAGTGGCTCACCGGCTGGCCGGTGACCCGTGAGGCGCTGGTCGTGCACAGCCACGGGTCCACCGGCGTGCCCGACACGCTGCTGGTCAACTTCTACAACCACGTGCCCCAGGCCCGCCGCGTCGCCGCCGACGCCGACGTGCGCTGGGCGGGCTCGCGCACCCACGAGACGATGCTCCAGGAGCTCGCGCGCCGCGGCGCCCTGGGCGGCGGGGTCGGGGTCGTCGGCGCCCTGCCGATGATCGGCCACGACACCCTGCGCGAGGCCGCCGACCGGGTGCTCGACCTCTCCGGCGCCTACACCCGGCTGCGCCTGCGCAAGTCGCCCGAGGAGCTGGCGTGGCTGCGGCGCGCCGCCGAGCTGACCGACCTGTCCTGCGCCGCGATGCGCGACGGGGCCCGCCCCGGCAGCACCGAGCACGAGCTCGGCGCCCTGGTCGAGGGCGCCTACCTGCCGCTGGGCGGCACCAGCTACATCCACTACTTCTCGATCACCTCGATGGCCGAGCCCGCCCAGTGCGTTCCCTCGCAGTGGCCCAGCGCCCGCCGGCTGCACGCCGGCGACGTGGTCTCCTGCGAGCTGAGCACGAGCTGGGGCGTCGACTACCCCGGCCAGCTGCTGCGCACCTTCACAGTCGGCGCGGAGCCCACGGCGCAGTACGCCGAGCTGCACGCCGTCGCCGACGAGGCGCTGGCCCGCGTCGAGGCCGTGCTGGCCCCGGGCGTGGCGCCCGCCGAGGTCGTCGAGGCGGCCTCGGTGATCGAGGAGGCCGGCTTCACCACGGTCGACGACCTGGTGCACGGGCTGGGCGGCGGCTACCTGCCGCCGGTCTTCGGCTCGCGCAGCCGCACCCTGGAGCCGCTGCCCGCCACGACCTTCGAGGCGGGGATGACCGTGGTCGTCCAGCCCAACGTCACCACGCTCGACGGCACGGCCGGCGTGCAGACCGGCGAGCTGCTCCAGGTCACGGACGAGGGCTGCGCCCGACTGCACTCCTTCCCGCGCGGGATGGGCCGCATCGCCTGATGCGGCCCGTCCCGACGGGGTGGAGCGCCGGGGTCACCAGGTGACGGCGACGTACTTGGACTCGAGGTAGTCGAGCATCCCCTCGTGGCCGCCCTCGCGGCCCACGCCCGACTGCTTGGTGCCGCCGAACGGGGCGGCCGGGTCGGAGACCACGCCGCGGTTGAGCCCGACCATGCCGGAGTCGAGGCGCTCGCTGACCCGCAGTCCGCGGGCCAGGTCGGAGGTGTAGACGTAGGAGACCAGGCCGTACTCGGTGTCGTTGGCCATCGCGATCGCCTCGGCCTCGTCGGTGAAGGTGACCACCGGGGCCACCGGGCCGAAGATCTCCTCGCCGAGGATGCTCGAGGTGCGCGGCACGTCGAGCAGCACGGTCGGCTCGTAGTAGAAGCCCTCGCGGTCGGGGCGGCTGCCGCCGGTGACCACCCGGGCGCCGTCGGCGACCGCGCCGTCGACCAGCTCGGCGACCTTGGCGGCCGACTCCTCGTTGACCAGCGGGCCGACCTCGGTGTCGTCGTGGGTGCCCGGCCCGACCCGCAGCGCCGCCATCCGCTCCGCGAGGCGGCTGCTGAACTCGTCGGCGACGTCGGCGTGCACGTAGAACCGGTTGGCGGCCGTGCAGGCCTCGCCGCCGTTGCGCATCTTGGCGATCATCGCCCCGTCGACCGCGGCGTCGAGGTCGGCGTCGTCGAGGACCAGGAAGGGCGCGTTGCCGCCCAGCTCCATCGAGCAGTTCACGACCTGGTCGGCGGCCTCGCGCAGCAGCACCCGGCCCACCTCGGTGGAGCCGGTGAAGGACAGCTTGCGCACCCGCGGGTCGTGCAGCATGGCCGAGACCACCGCGCCGGAGCGACGGGCGGGCAGCACGTTGACCACGCCCGGCGGCACGCCGGCGTCCTCGAGGATGCGGGCCATCAGCAGCGCCGTCAGCGGGGTGTCGCTGGCCGGCTTGAGCACCACGGTGCAGCCGGCGGCCAGGGCCGGGCCGATCTTGCGGGTGGCCATGGCGGCCGGGAAGTTCCAGGGCGTGACGAGCACGCAGACCCCGACCGGCTGGCGCAGCACCAGGATCTTGTTGGCCCCCGAGGGGGCGGTGGTGACCTCGCCGCCCGCGCGCACGGCCTCCTCGGCGTACCAGCGGAAGAACTCGGCGGCGTAGGCCACCTCTCCACGGGCGTCGGTGAGCGCCTTGCCGTTCTCGAGGGAGATCAGGAAGGCGAGCTCCTCGGCGCGCTCGCGCATCAGCTCGAAGGCGCGTCGCAGCACCTCGGAGCGCTCGCGCGGGGGCGCCGCGGCCCACGCGTCGGCGGCAGCGGCGGCGGCGTCGACCGCCGCCATCGCGTCGTCGACGGTGCCGTCGGCCACGCTGGCCAGCACCCGGCCGGTGGCGGGGTCGAGCACGTCGAACCGGCCTCCGTCGGAGGCCGGCACGACCTTGCCGCCGACGCACAGGTCGAGCGGCAGGTCGGTGATCTGGTCGAGGGTGAGGTCGCTCATGGCGAGACCTTTCGCGCGGTGGGTCGGCTGGGGATCAGTAGGGGTTGGTGACGAAGAGCTCGTCGGCCGGGAAGAGCGTGAGCACCTGGGGGCCGTCCTCGGTGATGACGATCTCCTCCTCGATGCGGGCCGCGGAGTAGCCGTCGGAGGCCGGGCAGTAGGTCTCCAGCGCGAAGACCATCCCCACCTGCAGCTCGACCGGCTCCTTCATGGAGTTGAGGCGGGAGATGATCGGGCGCTCGTGCAGCCCCAGGCCCAGGCCGTGGGCGAACTGCAGCCCGAAGGCCTCCATCTCGCTGTCGAACCCGAACTCCTCGGCCTTCGGCAGCAGCGCGGCGACCTCGTCGGTGCCGACGCCCGCCTTGATGCCGTCGATGCCGCGGTCCATCCACTCGCGCGCCTGGGTGTAGGCGTCGCGCTGGGACGGGGTCGAGCTGCCGACCGCGAACGTGCGGTAGTAGCAGGTCCGGTAGCCGTTGAAGGAGTGGATGATGTCGAAGAACGCCTGGTCGCCCGGGCGGATCAGCCGGTCGGTGAAGTTGTGCGGGTGCGGGTTGCAGCGCTCGCCGGAGATCGCGTTGACGGCCTCGACCTGGTCGGAGCCCATCTCGTAGAGCCGCTTGTTGGCCAACGCCACGATCTCGTTCTCGCGCACGCCGGGCTTGAGCGCCTCGGTGATGTCCTGGTAGACGCCGTCGACCATCGCGGCCGCCTGGTTGAGCAGGACGATCTCGTCCTGCGACTTGATGCACCGCGCGTCGAGCATCAGCTGCTGGGCGTCGACGACGCGCAGGCCCTGGCGCTCCATCTCGAACAGGAACGGGGGCTCGACGATGTCCATGCCGACCGGCAGGTCGGCCACCCCCGCCTCGACCAGCAGCGACTTGATCTCGGAGACCGCGCTCTGCATCAGCCCGACCGACGGGGCCACCGCGCCGCGGAAGCCCAGGAAGCCGGCGCGGTAGTTCTCCTTCGGCACCCAGCGCGAGTGCTGCTGGTGGTGCTTGACCGCGGAGCCGAAGTCCCACAGCACCGGCTCCTTGTCGCGGGCCAGGAGCGCGTAGCGGATCATCTTGTCGCCCAGCGCACCGCCGATCCACGTCTGCGTGGTGTAGCGGATGTTGTAGAAGTCGAAGAGCAGGAACGCCCCGCACTCGCTGCCCTCGAGCGCCGCCTTCGCCCGGCCCAGCCGGTAGTCGCGCAGCCGGTCGAAGTCCACGCGCCGCTCGTAGTCGACGCCCATGTGACCGGGCGCCGGCAGCGGTCGACCCGCCACCGGGCTCACCCGCCCAGGCCGTCGTCGACGACGACGTCCTCGGGCTTGAGGCTGATCCCCGACGCCGCGGCCTGCAGGTCGAGCAGGATCGCGAAGTCCTCGGAGAGCCGCCCGCTGCTGACGCTGGCCTGCACGGCCGCCGCGGTGGCCGCGGCCACCGGCATCGGCACGTCGAGGTCGTGGGCCGCGGCGAAGCCGAGGTCGAAGTCCTTGCGCAGCAGCACCGGCGTGAAGGTCGGGGTGTAGTCGAGGTTGACGAAGGCCGGGGACTTGTAGCGGGTGAAGACCGAGCCCATCACCGAGTTGTTGAGGAACTCCAGGAAGGCCGCGCGCGGCATCCCGCCCTTCTCGGCCAGCACCGTGATCTCGGCCAGGCACTGGGTGACCACGCCGAGCATCAGGTTGTGGCAGATCTTGGCCAGCCGGGCCACGTCGCCCTCGCCGACGTACGTCGCTCCCTTGCCCAGGTGCTCGAGCAGCGGCGCGACGCGCAGGTAGGTCTCCTCGGGGCCGGAGACGACCAGGCTCAGCCCGCCGGAGGTGACGACCTTGCCGTTGCCGCTGACGGGCGAGGCGAGGAAGTCCACGCCGCGCTCGGTGCAGGCCTCGCGCATCGCGGCGGAGGACTCCGCCGAGACCGTCGAGCAGTCGACGACCACCGAGGGCACGTGGTCGGGGTCGGCCAGCAGGCCGCCCTCGCCGACGAGCACCTGCTCGAGGTCGGCGGGCGTGGAGACCATCGTGAAGACGACGTCGTGGCCGCGCAGGTCGGCGATGGTGTCGGCGACCGAGCAGCCGACGTCGGTCAGCGCCTCGGCCTTGGAGCGGGTGCGGTTCCAGACGGTGACGTCCTCGCCGGCCCGGGCCAGGCGGGTGGCCATGGCAGCGCCCATCCGGCCGGCTCCGATCCAGCCGATCCGCAAGGTGCCGGGGGTGGGTGCGTCGGTGGTGTCCATGGTCAGCCTGCCTTCGTGGTGAGGGGGTCGGTGGAGATGTCCGTGGTGTCGTCGGTGGTGTCGTCGGTGGAGATGGTGGGTGCGGGAGCGCCGGTCAGCCGGGCGGCCAGCCAGTCGGCGGTGCGCGGGCGGTGCCAGGGCGCCAGGTCGGCGCACCCGTGGTTGCCCTGCTCGAGCATCAGCAGCTCGACCGGCCCGGAGACGGCGTCGCGCAGGCGCACGGCGTGCTGCCAGGGGATCAGCCGGTCCTGGCGCCCGAAGACGATGAGGAGGGGGGCCACGACGTCCGCGGCCACCGACTCCATGCCCAGGCCCAGGGCCACCTGGCGGGCCTCGTCGTCCGTGGCCGCGCCGGAGCGCACCCGGAAGGTGTCGCGGGTCAGCTGCGGCAGGCCGCCCCAGCACTCGCCGAAGTTGAAGGGACCGGCGAGGGCGACGCAGGCCGCGACCCGCTCGCCCAGCGCGGCGGCGACGCGGGGGGCGTAGTAGCCACCCAGGCTCACGCCCCACACGCCCAGCCGGTCGCGGTCGATCTCGGGCAGGTCGCCCAGCGCGGTCCACAGCGCCTCGGCGACCGGCGCCCAGTCGCCACGGATCGGCAGGTCGTACTCCGCCTCCCCCTGGCCGGGGCCGTCGACGGCGAGCGTGGCCAGACCACGGTCGAGGAAGCCCTGCTCGGTGGTGCGCAGCTCCTCCTTGGTCGAGTCCAGGCCGGGCAGCATCACGACGACGGGGTGCGGGCCGTCGCCGTGGGGCAGGCGCAGCACGCCCACGAGCCGGGTGTCCTCGAAGGGGACCTCGACCCGTCGGCCCGGAGGGTCGAGGTGGGGCAGGGCGTCGGTGAGGCAGTCCACGGCCCGGCGGTGCGCGGCGCGCATCTGCTCGAGGTCGTCGACGAAGACGAACTTCGCGAAGTGGTGGTAGACCGCCGCCTGCGCGAGGTGCTCGCCGGCCGAGCGGTGCCGCCCCTCGTCGAGCGCGGCGCGGCCCAGGGCCTCGTGCTCGGCGCCCTTCTCGGTCCACGCCGAGCACCACTGCTCCCAGCTCTCGACACCGCTGGTGACCCGCGCGAAGTCGCCCGCGGTCACGCCGTTGGCGGTGAACCGGGGCCCCCAGTGGGAGATCGCCGACGCGACCCGCTCATCCATGTGCACTCCTCTCCCACCCCTGGCGGGAACGCCCCGCCCGGGGTTCTGCAATCGACTGCAGCCTGACCTAGGCATCAGCCGGATGTCAAGCGCCACCAGTCCCGTGCAACTCGGGCTGCAATCGACTGCACAATCCGGTACGGTTCTCAGGTGACTGTCACCGTCGTCGGCTCCTTCACCCCCTCCGTCCTCCTCGACCTCGCCGCCTCCACCGGGCACCTGCGCGAGCACGGGCTCGACGTGGAGGAGGTGCCCGTCTCCTCCTCGCCCGGCCAGTTCCGCTCGCTGCTCGACGACGAGCTGCACGTGGCGCTGACCAGCCCCGACAACGTGATGGCCTACCGCTTCAGCCCCGCCAACCCCCTCGGCGCGCTCGCCGACGTGCGCATCGTCGGCGCCGTCGACCGCGGCATGGGCCTGGGGCTCTACGCCCGCCCGGGCCTGGGCCGCGACGACCTGGCCGGCGCCCGCGTGGGGGTCGACGTGCCCACCTCCGGCTTCGCCTTCGCCCTCTACGCCCTCGCCGACGCCCTGGGCACCTCCCGCGACGACTACGAGCTGCTCACGCTCGGCTCCACCCCGCGGCGCCTCGAGGCGCTGCTCGCCGGCGACTGCGACGTGACCATGCTCAACGCCGGCAACGAGCTGGTCGCCGAGGCCGCCGGCTGCGTGCGGCTGGCCGGGGTCGAGCGCCTGGGCGCCTACCTGGGCACCGTCGTGGCCGTCGCCGGCGAGCGCCACCTGCCCGAGGCCGAGGCACTGGTGGCGGCGTTGCTGGCCACCGGGCGCGACGTGCTCGAGGGGCGGCTCGACGCCGAGGCAGCCGCCGCCGCGGCCGCGCGCCTGGACCTCACCCCCGACCTCGCCGCCCGCTACGTCGCCCGGATGCGCAGCGCCACCGAGGGCCTGGTGCCCGACGGCGCGGTCGACCGGCCCGCGCTCGAGACGCTGGTGCGGCTGCGCACGACCTACCAGCCGGTGCCCGCCCCCGGCGGCGGCGACGTGCTCGACGCCGCCCTCGACGAGGACTCCGGGCTTGTCCACCCGCGCTGAGGCGGCGGCGCCACCCGGCCCGGCCTCGCCCATCCGGCTGCTGCAGACCACCGCCTTCGTCAGCACCCTCGACCGCTTCGCGATGCCGCCGCTGCTGGTGGCGATCGCCGCCGACATGGGTGCCCCGCTCTCGTCGGTGGTGCAGGCCGCCGGGGTCTACTTCCTCGTCTACGGGCTCTCCCAGCCCTTCTGGGGCGTGGTGTCCGACCGGCTGGGGCGGGTCCGGACGATGCGGCTGACCCTGCTGCTGGCCGGGGTGTGCACGATCGCCTCGGCCCTCACCGGCTCGCCGGCGGCCCTGGGCGCGGCCCGGGGCCTGGCCGGTGGCTTCTTCGGCGCCGCCTACCCCGCCACGCTGATCTACCTGGGCGACACGGTGCCGGCGGCCGTGCGGCAGCGCGACATCGCCCGGCTGATGGTCGGGGTCGCGCTCGGCACCGCGCTGGCCTCGGTGGGCGCCGGGGCGCTGGCCGACGTGGCGAGCTGGCGCGTGACGTTCGTGATCACCGGCGTGGCCTCGCTGGCCCTGGCCTGGGCGCTGCACCGCCTCCCCGAGCCGGTGCAGGAGCAGCGCGCGCCCTCGCCGCTGCAGTCGCTGGCGCTCATCGGCCGCTCCCGCATCGGGCTGCTCGTGCTCTGCTTCGCCTTCACCGAGGGCGCGGTGCTGCTCGGCGCGCTGACGTTCCTGCCCCCGGCGATCGAGAGCGTGGGGGCCTCGGCCGCCCTCGCCGGCGCGGTCACCGGCATCTACGGCTTCTCGGTGCTGATCAGCTCGTGGGCGGTCGGCCGCCTCTCCCAGACCTGGCACCCCAGCCGGCTGATCGGCGGTGGCGCGGTCGCCGGCGCCGTGGCCTGCGCCCTGATGGCCATCAGCCAGCAGCCGGTGATGGGCGGGGTCGCGGTGGTGCTGGTCGGGGTGGCCTGGACCTCGATGCACTCCTCGCTGCAGACCTGGGCCACCGAGGTGCTCCCGGGCGCCCGCGCGGTGATGGTCTCGTTCTTCGCCGGGTCGCTCTTCGTGGGCAGCGCGGTCTGCGCGGTGGCCGTCGCCGGGCCCGCGGCGGCCGGCGACTACACGGCCGTGTACGCCGCCCTCGCGGTGCTGGCGCTGCCGCTCGGGCTCGCCGCGGCGTGGGCCCGCGCACGCTGGCAGCGCCCCGCGGCCCCGACGTCCCTAGGATGAGCACCGTGCAGACCCCGACACTCCGCGACGTGGCCGAGGCCGCGGGGGTCCACGCGGCCACCGCCTCCCGCGCCCTCAACCCCGGCACCCGTGGCCTGGTCAACGCCGAGACCGCCAAGCGGGTGATCAAGGTGGCCGAGAGCCTGGGCTACCGACCCAACCCGATCGCCCGCGGCCTCAAGACCGCCAAGTCGGGCACGATCGGCCTGGTCATCCCCGACCTCACCAACCCGTTGTTCCCCCCGATCGTGCGGGGCATCGAGGAGGTCCTCGAGCCGGCGGGCTACGGCGGGCTCATCGTCAACACCGACAACGACCCGGGCCGCGAGCGCACCCTCATCGAGTCGCTGCGCTCGCGACAGGTGGAGGGGCTGATCGTCGCCACCGCCCTGGTCGAGCACCCGCTGCTCGAGCAGCTGGCGCGCGAGCGGGTGCAGATGGTGATGGTCAACCGGCGCCCCGGCGGCATCGACGTCCCCTCGATCACCCCCGACGACGCCGCCGGCATCGCCCTCGCCGTCGAGCACCTCGCCTCGCTGGGCCACCGGCGCATCGCCCACCTGGCCGGGCCCACCTCGACCTCCACGGGCGTGACGCGCGCCCGGGCGTTCCGCAGCGCCGTGCACGACCTGTCCCTCGACGTCGACCCCGCCCTGGTCGTGGAGTGCTCGCAGTGGACCGAGGACGCGGGCGCCGAGGCGCTGCGCGGCCTGCTCGACGCCGGCCAGCGCCCGACCGCCGTGGTCGCGGGCAACGACCTGATCGCGCTGGGCTGCTACGACGTCTTCGCCGAGCGCGGCATCTCCTGCCCCGACGACGTCTCCGTGGTCGGCTTCAACGACATGCCCTTCCTCGACAAGCTGCGCCCGCCGCTGACCACGGTGGCCATCCCCCACCAGCAGATCGGCGCCGAGGCGGCGCGGCTGCTGCTCGACGCCATCGCCGAGCCCGACCGCCCGGCCCGCTCGGTGCTGCTGCCGCTGAGCCTGGTGGTGCGCGGCTCCACCGCCCCGCCCCGCTGAGCGCGGGCACGGATTCCCGGGCCCTCGCCGCGGCGCACTAGCATCGGGGACGCAGAGGGTTCAACGCGCGCTTGGAGGTGGGTTCGGCGCGTCGCTGTGACGCACCCGAAAGGCACCACCCGTGAGCCCCCTGTCCTCCTACCGGCGACTGATCGCCCTCGCCGGCCCCACCTACGTCCTGGTGGCGTTCCTGGGCCGCCTGCCGCTGGCGATGAGCCAGCTCGGCACCCTCCTGCTCGTCTCGACGGCGTCGGGCAGCTACGGCCTCGGCGGCCTGTCGGCCGGCGCGCTGGCCGTGGCCAACGCCCTGGGCGCCCCGGCCGCGGGCTCGCTGGCCGACCGGATCGGCCAGCGCCCGGTCGTGCTCGTGCAGTCGCTGCTCGGCGCGACCGGCCTGCTGCTCCTCGTGGCGACGGTCGGCGGCGACGCCGGTGACGCGACCGTCGTCGCGGTCGCCGCGGCCACCGGCCTCGCGATGCCCCAGGTCGGACCGCTGGCGCGAGTGCGCTGGCGGCCGCTGACCAGCGGCACCGGCCCGCAGCAGCGCCGCCTGGTCGACGCCGCGTTCTCCTACGAGGGCGCGGCCGACGAGGCCTCCTTCGCGCTCGGCCCCGCCCTGATCGGCCTCGCCGCGGTGCTCGTCTCCCCCAGCGGCGGGCTGGTCACGGCCGCGGTGCTGCTGGCCGTCTTCGGCAGCGCCTTCGCCCTCGACCCCTCCGCCCGGCTGGTCCCCCGCCCCGACGCGACCGTCCACCCCGGGCGCCTGGTCAGCGTCGTGTTCGTCGTGCTCGCCGCCGCGCAGCTGCTCGTCGGGGTGCTCTTCGGCGCCACCCAGACCGGCGCCACGGTGCTGGCGACCGAGGCCGGGCAGCCGGGGGTCGCCGGCCTGGTGCACGCCACGCTGGGGGTCGGCAGCGCGGTGGCCGGCATCGCGACGGCGTACCTGCCCGAGCGGATCGGCCACGAGCGCCGCGCCCTGGTCGCCGCGCTGGCCCTGGCCGCGCTGAGCTGGCCGCTGCTCCTGGTGGACAGCCTGCTCGGCGCCACCGCAGTGGTGCTGGTGCTGGGCTGCGCGGTCGCGCCCTACATGATCGCGGTCTTCTCGCTCGCCGAGCGCGTGGTGCCGCGACCGCGCGTGGGCGCGGCGATGACCACCCTGGCCAGCGCCACCGGCATCGGCTACGCCCTGGGCTCCTCGGTCGCGGGCCGGCTCGCCGACGCGCACGGCTCGACGGCCGCCTTCTCGGTCACCGTCACCACGACGCTGCTGGCCACGCTGCTGATGGCCACCCAGCAGCGCCGCCTGCGCGCCGCGACCGAGGCCGGCAGCGGCCGCGACGAGGCTCTCGCCAGCACCCCCGCGTAGTGCCATGCTCGGAGGATGCGGGTCGAGCAGGCCACCTCCGAGCAGTACGACGCGCTGGTCGCGCTGGGCGTGCGGCGCAACCGGCACCTGAGCGAGACCGACGCCGGCTGGCAGCTGATGGTGCCCGAGACCTGGCCCGGGCTGGTGGCGATGCGCGCGGTGCGCGGCGACGGCACCACGATCGGCTACGGCTGGATCACGCGTGCCGCGCACCTGCCGCCGGGCTGGGCGGTCGAGTGGATCACGGTGAGCGCCGAGGCCGAGGGGTGCGGCGTCGGCTCGGCGCTGCACCGGGCACTCGCCGCACGCACCCCCACGGGCACCACGCTGCTGAGCACCAGGGTCTTCGACGACGAGCCGCGCAGCCTCGCGGTGGCACGGCACTGGGGCTACGAGGTGGAGGAGCTCTCGATCGAGTCGGCGCTGGCGCTGGTCGACCTGCCCGAGCCGCTGCTGCCGGCCGGCGTCGAGCTGGTGGCCTGCGACGACCTGCGGGTGCGTGACCAGCCCGCCCTCGACGCGATGCTGCGCGCCAGCCAGACCAACCCCGAGGCGGTGCACGGCGGTCGCTACGTCACCGCCGGGTCGCTGCGCTCCTCGAGCCGGGGCGCCCGCCCGGTGGGCGTGCTGGCCCGCGTCGACGGGCGCCCCGCCGCGATCACCCACGGCGTCGTGGTCGGCACCGAGCTCTTCGTGGCCTACACCGGCGTCGACCCGGCGCACCGCGGCCACGGGCTGGCACTGACGGTGAAGATGCAGCTGCACCGCCACGCCGCCACGGCCGGCGCCAAGGTGGCGTCGACCCAGAACGAGGAGCACAACCGCGGCATCCGCGCCGTCAACGCCGCCCTGGGCTACGAGGCCCGCCAGGGCACCTACCGGCTGCGCAAGCCGGTCGGGCGCGCCTGATCAGGCAGCGGTGGCGAGCTTGCGCGCCTGCTGCTGCAGCCGGGCCTGCGCGGCGCGGCGCACCTTGGGACCCTTGGTGGTCATGCCGTAGAGCAGCTTGAGCTGGCTGGGCAGGTTCTTGGCGTTGGTGGTGGCCATCCAGCCGTTGGGCAGCGAGAGCCGCACGACCTTGTGCCAGGCCGAGTAGACCTGCGCCGGCAGCGAGGCCTCGTGGTAGTTCAGGCCGTACTCGTCGAAGAGCGCCTTCACCTTCACCGCGACCTCGGCGTACCGGTTGGAGGGCAGGTCGGGGAAGAGGTGGTGCTCGATCTGGTGCGAGAGGTTGCCGGTCATCAGGTGCATCGCCTTGGAGCCGGAGATGTTGGCCGAGCCGAGCATCTGGCGCACGTACCACTGGCCCCGGGTCTCCTTCGCCGGGATCTCCTTCTTCTCGAAGGTCTCCACGCCCTCGGGGAAGTGGCCGCACATGATCACCGAGTGCGTCCACAGGTTGCGCACCAGGTTGGCGGTGGCGTTGGCGGCCAGGGTCGGCAGGAAGGAGCCGGTCGGGATCGACAGCGCCGGGTGCACGACGTAGTCCTTGGTCGCCTGCTTGCGGATCTTGCCCAGGGTGCCCTTGACGTTGGCCTTGAAGACGTCGGAGCGCTTGTGCTTGGGGGTGCGCAGGTTCTTGCCGAGCTCGAGGTCGTAGGCGGCGATGCCGTACTCGAAGAAGCAGGCGTTGATGAAGTTCCACAGCGGCTGCGCGAGGTACATCGGCACCCAGCGCTGGTCCTCGTCGACGCGCATGATGCCGTAGCCGAGGTCGTTGTCCTTGCCCACGATGTTCGTGTACGTGTGGTGCACCTCGTTGTGGCTGTGCTTCCACGCCTCGCTCGGGGTGGCGTTGTCCCACTCCCAGGTGCTCGAGTGGATCTTCGGGTCGCGCATCCAGTCCCACTGGCCGTGCATGATGTTGTGGCCGATCTCCATGTTGTCGAGGATCTTGGCCACGCTCAGCCCGAGGGTGCCCAGCACCCAGGCCGGCGGGAAGACGCTGGCCAGCAGCACCGCGCGCGAGCCCAGCTCGAGCTTGCGCTGCACGTCGATGACCTTGCGGATGTACGCCGCGTCGTCGGCGCCGCGGGTGTCGACGACCTCCTGGCGGATCGCGTCGAGGCGTGCCCCGATCTCCTCGATGTCGGCGTCGCTGAGGTGGGCGATGGGGTTCTCGGGCTTGCGGGTGATGGCAGTCATGGGGATCTCCTCGAGTCGATCGGGGGTCGGTGGTCGATCGGGGTCAGTGGTCGATGGCGCAGGCGCCGGCGGCGGCGCTCACGCAGGTCTGGACGAGGACGCCGCGCGGGTCGGTCTCGCCGGGCACGGCGGTGGTGACCTCGCCGTTGCGCAGGTCGCGCACCGAGCCCTCCTTCAGCGGCAGCACGCAGCCCATGCAGATGCCCATCCGGCAACCGCTGGGCATCAGGACGCCGGCCTCCTCGGCCGCGTCGAGGATGGGGGTGGCGCCGTCGGCCTTGACGACCGTGCCGCCCTGCTCGAAGGTGACCGCGCCACCCTCGCCGGGCGCGACGCGGGCGGTGCGGAACTGCTCGACGAAGAGGTCGACGCCGGCGGTGCGGTGGTGCTCCTCGAGGGCGTCGAGCAGCCCCGACGGGCCGCACGCGAAGGTGCGGCGCTCGGCGAGGTCGGGCACGAGCTCGTCGAGGGCGGCGACGTCGAGCACCCCGTGGGTGTCGTCGTAGCGGGCGACCAGGCGGATCGCGCCGGCCTCGTCGAGGGCGACCAGGTCGTCGCGGAAGATCGAGCTGGGCTCGGTCGGCGCGACGTGGACGACCACGATGTCGAGGTCGTCGCTGCGACGCAGGCGCAGCACGCCGGTGTCGGTGGCCGGGAAGAGGTTGCGCAGCATCCCGATGACCGGGGTGATGCCGGAGCCGGCGGTGACGAAGAGCAGCTTGGTGGGCTGGCCGACCACGGTCTCGGGCAGCACGAACTCGCCGGCCGCCTGCTCGAGGTGGACCATCGTGCCCGCGGTCGCGCGGTGCACGAGGAAGTCGCTGACCCTGCCGTCGGGCACGGCCTTGACGGTGATCGAGATCAGCCCGTCGCGGCGCGGGCCGTGGGTCAGGGAGTAGGCGCGCCAGTGGCGCACCCCGTCGACGTCGATGCCGATGCGCAGGTACTGCCCCGGCACGTGCCCGGCCCAGTCGGCGCCGGGCTTGATCTCGATCGTGGCCGCGTCGTCGGTCTCGGGGCGCACCGCCACGATCCGCCCGCGCAGCGGGGCGCCGCGGCGCAGCGGGTGGAAGACGTCGAGGACGTCGTCGACCTCGAGCGGGGTGACGGCGGCCTCCGCCACGCGGCGGGCCTGCCGGCGCAGGGCGGCCGACCACGACGGACGGGCCGTGGTGGCGGGTGCACGGAAGGCGGTGCTGGTCATGTGCTCCACTCTGCTGGACCGAGCCGCTAAAGTCCTGTGCAGACGATGCAGACTTCTGCCTCACTATTGTTCGGAGCGAACAACATGGCTCGACGGCTCCCCGCGCACATCGCCGGGCACGGCCTCCAGCTGCCCGCACAGGCGGTCACCGAGATGCGCGCCGACCTGGCCTCGGTGGCCGACCGGGTCGTCGCGGCCATCATCGCCGAGGTGCCGTCGTACGACGACGCGCTGACCGGGTCGATGGGCGAGAACATCCGCAACGCGGTGCAGCTGGCGCTGGGCGGGTTCCTGTCGCTGGCCGGCGGCCGGCGCGGCGCCGACCCGCGCACCCCCACCGCGCCGTCGGTGGAGGGCGCCTACCAGCTGGGCCGGGGCGAGGCGCGCAGCGGGCGCACCACCGACGCGCTGCTGTCGGCGTACCGCATCGGGGCGCGGGTCTCGTGGCGGGAGATGTCGACGACGGCGGTGCGCGCCGGCATGGACGCCGAGACGCTGGGCGGCTTCGCCGAGCTGGTCTTCGCCTACATCGACGAGCTGTCGGCGGCCAGCGTCGCCGGGCACGCCGACGAGCTGGCCACCACCGGCCGGGTGCGCCAGCGGCTGCTGGAGCGGCTGGCCCGCCAGCTGCTGACCGGCGCGCCCGCCGAGACCGTGCTCGAGACCGCCGCCCGCGCCGAGTGGGAGCCGCCGACGACGCTGACGGCGGTGCTGATGCCCGACTCGCAGGTGCGGCCCGTGCTGGTCTCGCTGCCGGGGGCGACGATCGCGGTGGCCGAGGCCCCCGACATCGAGGAGGGCGGGCTGCTGCTGGTGCCCGACGCGCACGGGCGGGCGCGCGGCGCGCTGCTGCGCACGCTCGAGGGCCGCGACGCCGTCGCCGGGCCGGCCCGGCCCTGGCTCGAGGCCAGCGCCTCGCTCGACCGCGCCCGGCGGGCCAAGGCGCTCGGCCTGGGCCCCGACACCGAGGCGCACCTGCCCGAGCTGGTGCTGGCCGCCGACGCCGACGCCCGCGCCGACCTGCGCGCGGCGGTGCTGGCCCCGCTGGACGACCTGCGCCCGGCCACCGCCGAGAAGCTGACCGAGACGCTGCGCGCGTGGCTGCTGCACCAGGGCCGGCGCGACGCGGTCGCCGAGGAGCTCTTCGTGCACCCCCAGACCGTGCGCTACCGGATGGGCCAGCTGCGCGAGCTCTTCGGCGACGACCTCGAGGACCCGACCACGGTGCTGGCCCTGGTGATCGCGCTGGGTTGAGGGGGGGTGGGGGTGCTCGCCGTACGGTGGCGCGCATGACCTCTCGCCGCTCCCGCGCCCTGCGGGCCGCCGTCTCGACCGCCTCCGCCGCCCTGCTCGTGGGCGGGCTGGCGGCCTGCGGCGACGACGCGGAGCCCACCGCGTCGACCTCGTCGCCCTCACCGACCCCCTCGGCCGCCGAGGAGCGGGGCGGCAGCAGCCGCGAGGGCGCGCGCGACAGCGACTACCCGTCGTACGTCGCGCTGGGCGACTCCTACACCTCGGCGCCGTTCGTGCCCGAGACCGACCGGGGCGACGGGTGCCTGCGCTCGAGCGGCAACTACCCGAGCCTGGTCGCCGAGGAGCTCGGCTCCGAGCTGGTCGACGTCAGCTGCGCCGGGGCGCAGACGGTTTCGCTGGTGGGGGCCCAGCAGACCTTCGACGGCGAGACCCGCCCGGCGCAGTTCGACGCGCTCGACGACGACACCGACCTGGTCACCGTGGGCATCGGCGGCAACGACCTCGGGCTCTTCAGCAAGCTCACCGCCGGCTGCGTCGGCGCGGCCGAGCAGGAGAGCGGCGGCACGCCCTGCACCGACGCCGCGACCGGCACCGCGACCGCCGACCTCGACCAGATCAGCGAGCGGGTCACCTCGGCCCTCATCGGCGTGCAGGACCGCGCCCCGCAGGCCCGGGTCGTGCTGGTCGGCTACCCCCAGCTGGTGCCCGCCGAGGGCTCCTGCCCCGACCTGCTGCCGCTCGCCGAGGGCGACCTGCCCTTCGCCCGCACCGTCAACCGCGGCCTCGCCGACGCCCTCGAGAACGCCGCCGAGGCCGCCGAGGTCGAGTACGTCGACACCTTCGCGCTGAGCCGCGGCCACGACATCTGCGCCGACGAGCCGTGGGTCAACGGCCAGGTCAACGACCCCGAGCGGGCCCTGGCCTTCCACCCCTTCGCCGCCGGCCAGGAGGCGGTCGCCGACGAGCTGCTGCAACTGCTGGCGCAGCCCGTCCCGAACGCCTGACCCCGGCCCGGGCCGTCAGTCGAAGGTGGTGAACACCTCTCGGCCGGCCACCCAGGTCCCGGCCACCTGCATGTCACGCAGCTGACGGGCCTGCTCCTCGGCGGAGCCGTGCGGCAGCGGGTCGGCGTCGAGGAGCACCAGGTCGCCGCGGCTGCCCGCGCCGACGGTGGGCTGGGCGTCGACGGAGGCCGAGAGCACCTCCTGCGGGGTCAGGGCGTGCTCGCCGTGCCAGGCCTCGCGCTCGTCGCCGCTGCGGTGCACCGCGGCGGCCATCGCCAGCCACGGGTCGAGCGGCGAGACGGGGGCGTCGGAGCCCATCGCGAGCGCGACGCCGTCGTCGAGCATCCAGCGGAACGCGAAGCAGCGCGCCGAGCGCTCGCCCCAGATCCGGTCGGTCAGGTCGCGGTCGTCGAGCAGGTGGGCCGGCTGCACGCTGGCCCGGATGCCCAGGCGGGCCATCTCGCGCACGTCGGCGCGGTTGACCATCTGGGCGTGCTCGATCGAGCCGCGCGCACCCGTCTCGGCGTACGACGCCAGCGCCTCGGCGACCGCGGCGTCGCCGATGGCGTGCGTGGCGACCTCGAGGCCGGCGGTGTGGGCGGTGCGCAGCAGGTCGCGCAGCTCGGCCCCGGAGAGGTTGGGCTGGCCGGAGGGGTACTCGAGGCGGTGGGCGTCGCCGTACGGCTCGCAGCACCAGGCGGTGCGGGTGTTGAGCGAGCCGTCGCTGATGATCTTGAGCGGGCCCATGGTCAGGCGCGGGTCGACCGGGCCGGCGCCGAGCAGGTCGAGGCGCAGCGGGTCGCCGCTGCGCAGGCCGTGGGCGAGCACCGGCTCGAGGCCCTCGGCGTAGGTCGCCATCCGCACGCGCAGCACGTCGCAGCCCTCGACCCAGCGCTCGGCCCACTCGGCGGCACCGCCGCTGAACTCGAAGTCGACGAGACCGGCCACGCCCATGGAGGCGGCGTGGTCGAGGGTGCGGCGGTAGGCCTCGGGGGAGGTGCCGTCGTTGCCGACGAGGCTGGCCAGGCGGGGGTAGGCGGCGAACCACTCGGCCTCGCGGACCACGGAGTCGCGCACCGGCATGGCCAGGAAGAGCAGGGCGACGGTGTTGAGCCAGGCGTGGTGGCCGTCGCCGGAGATCAGCACGACGGGGGTCTCGCCGGAGACGGCGTCGAGCTCGCTGACGGTGACGTCGCGGTCCCAGCCGGCGGAGCGGTGGCCCCAGCCGATGACGGGGAGGTCGGGGTAGTCCGCGACCCGCTCGGCGACCATCGCGAGCGCGGCCTCAGGACTGCGGGCGCCGGCGAGGTCGAGGCGGCCCGAGGAGAGGGTCCACTGAGCCAGGTGCACGTGCTGGTCCCACAGGCCGGGGATCACCCACCGCCCGTCGGCCCGCACCTCGGGTGCGCCGGGGGGTCGTTCGAGGCTCTCGCCCACGGCCGTGACGACGCCGTCGGTGACCTGCACGTCGACCGGCTCGTGGGGCACCTCGTCGCCCGCGTGCACCGGGACCAGGCGCGCGTGGCGGATGATCAGGCTGCTCATGGCGCAACGGTAGGGCCGGGGCGGCCGCACCGACGAAGCGGCGCCGAGGGTCTACCGTGGCCACGTGAGCGCGCGCGGACTCGGGTCGGCCACCGCCCTGGTGGTGCTGCTCGCCCTGGGGGGCGGGGCGGCGGGGTACGCCGTCGCGCGCGCCGACCACGAGCCGCCGGCCCCGCTGGGCGAGGTGCGGCCGCTGGTGGCCGTCGACCCGGCGTACCCGACGGACCGGCCGGTGCTGGTGCGCGAGGACCGCGACGAGCCGCCCCTGGCCGGTGACGTGGCGCTGCGGCGGGTGGTGCTGGGCACGCCGCCGTTCACGGTGTCGCTGGCGGTGCCGCGCGACTGGGTGCGCAGCGACTCGGCGGGGGGCGAGTGGCGCTGGTACCCGCCGCCTGGGCCGGACGCGGCGGAGAACCTCTACTTCCTGCGGGTGCGCCAGGTGGCCAACCTCTTCCAGAGCGTGCCGGCGGCGCGGGTGGCGCGGCGCTCGGCGCTGGCCACGGCCTCGGAGGTGCAGAGCCTCGAGGTGGTGGAGGAGACCTACGACGGCCTGGAGGTCAGCTACGTCTCGGAGGGCTACCGGCGGCACTCGCTGGAGCGGTGGCTGACGACGCCGGGCAGCGGCGAGACGGCGCAGTACTACCTGGGCATGATCGGGCGCGGGGCCGACCGCGACGCGATGGAGACGCTGATCGACCGCATCGCGGCGAGCGCCGAGGTGGGCTGAGACGAGGTGGGCTGAGGCCGGGTCTCAGGTCTGCTCGGCCGGGCGCGTGCGGCCGGAGTGGGCGACGGCGAGCCGCAGGACGGCCCAGGCGACGCCGGTGACGGCGCCGGCGAGCAGCACCAGGCCCAGGTCGGGCTGGAAGAGGCGGATCGTGGCGAGCGGCGCGCCGAAGAGGCGGGGCACCAGGAAGAGCAGGACCCAGGCCGCGGCCGAGGTGGTGAGCAGCGGGAACCAGAGGCTGAACCGGCCGGCGACGCCCGACTTCGCGCGGAGCGCGCCGCGGTGGCGCCACGCCCAGAGCATGCTGAGCAGGTAGCCGACCGGGAGCAGCAGCAGCGCGACGTACAGCGCCTTCTGCGACCAGCGGGAGCCCTCGCCGTCGTAGTCGAGGTCCAGGGCCGTGGCGGTCACGGCGTTGAGCAGCTGGGTGGTCTCGCCGAACCCGATCCCGCTGCCGGCGTTGGCGAGCACCACGGCGCCCGTGCCCCGGTCGGGCCGCATGGTCGCGAGCGTCTCGACGCCCGGGGTGGTGCCGCCGTGCCACACCTGCCCGCTGCCGGGGTCGACGAACCAGCCGAGGCCGTAGTGGGGGGAGGCCGGCCCGGCGGGCCGCATCATCTGGGCTTTGCCGTCGGCGCTGAGCACGTCGTCGCGACCGTTCATCATCGTCTGCAGGTAGCGCGCCAGGTCGGCGGCGCTCGCGACGACCCCGCCCTGCGGGGCCGAGACCCGCTCGGTCGGGCCCGGGGCCAGCGCCCGCCTCGTGCCGAACCACGGCCGGTGCCCGGTCGCCATCTCGTCGTGCACCTGGCCGTCGGCGACGAAGCTGTGGGTCATGCCGAGCGGGCGCAGGACGTGGGCGGCGACGTAGGCGTCGTACGCCTGGCCGCTGACGACCTCGACCACGCGACCGAGGAGCTGGTAGTTGAGGTTGGAGTACTCCCAGCGCTCGCCGGGCTCGTGGTCGGGCGCCACGTCGGCGAGGTGGGCGACCCGGCGCTCCAGCGCGTCGCGGCCCTCGACGCGGGGGTACGACGCGTTGCCCTGCAGCGTCGAGAAGCCGCTGGTGTGGCTGAGCAGCTGGCGGGTGGTGATGTCGGCCGCGGGCCGGTCGGCGAGCTCGTCGAGGGTCTCGGCGAGCGTGGTGTCGAGGTCGAGGTCGCCCGCCTCGACCAGCTGCATCACGGCCAGCGCGGTGAAGCTCTTGGAGATCGAGCCGATCACGAACGGCGTGTCGGGGGTGACCTCGTCGTCCTCGCCGAGGCGGCGGATCCCACGGGCGCCGACCGAGGTGGGCTGCCCCTCGGCCACGACGGCGTACGCGACCCCGGGGACGCCGGCGGCCGACATCTCCTGCTCGACCACGGCGTCGAGCCCGTCCACCGACCCCTGGGCGGCGCCGGGCGAGGCGGTCCCCGTCACGAGGGCAGCCAGGGCGACCAGCACCACCACGAGCCGAACGAGCATGACCACCTCCCCGCCCGACGATAGTCCGACTCGCGCTCAGGCGGCGTGGTCGATGCGGCGGGTGCCGGTGGGGTCGACGAGGTAGATGGCACCGAAGCGGTCGCGCCACAGGAAGATGCCGGGGAAG
>NZ_JBDYKJ010000077.1:0-21661 GCF_040012395.1 Nocardioides sp. 31GB23
CCGATTCTCCCGCCCAGCAAGGGCATTCTCGTTCTACGCCACGCTCACCCACCCAAGCTCATCGGTGGATCCGGGCTAAGTGACCAGGTCGACCGTCTGCGCCGACTGGCCGACGACCTCAGCGCCGTTTCGCGTGCTGAGGAGAACCAGCTTGGGCTCCAGCTCGCGCCGGTGTCGGTCACCGAGCTGACCATCGCCGCTACAGTCGCCCAACACGACGCCTTCGCTGCCAAAGGGGTCCACCTCACCAACGTGGGAGAGGGCGACCCGATCGTCGAAGGGGATCGGCAGCGCCTGCTGCAGGTCCTGACCAACCTCCTCGACAACGCCCTACGCCACACCCCGGACGGCGGCAGCACGACAGTGACCTGGCAAGCGAGCCGCGAAGGCGGTGCCCGCATCGAGGTCACCGACACCGGCGACGGCATCGCCGCCGACCAGCTGCCTCACGTCTTCGAACGCTTCTACCGCGGCGACAGCGCCAGGACCCGGGAGCAGCAAGGATCGGGAATCGGCCTGACGATCAGCCAAGCCATCATCCGAGCGCACGGCGGATCCCTCACCGCTGCGAGCCCAGGCTCGGGGCGTGGCAGCACCTTCACTTTCACTCTCCCCGGCGTGCGCTGAACCCCAGCGGTATCAGCCGAAGGGCCCGGCCCCAGCCGGCTGTGGGCTCGATCACGGGACGAGCCAGCGGGACCACAACACTGCTAATATCTGCGCATGCATGCATATGTCGTGGATGAGGGTTTGGTTGCTCGTCGACCCGCGGCCGACGAGCGCCCGACGACGAGGCAGTCCTCACCGACGGCCTCTACCTCGGCGAGGAGCAGCGCGTGATCGACGTCCTCCGGAACGGGACCTACCGAGCCCTGTTCCTCGCCCAGGTCATCGCCCTCATCGGCACGGGCCTGCTGACCGTCGCGCTCGGCCTGCTGGCCTTCGACATCGCCGGCGACGACGCCGGGTCGGTCCTCGGCACCGCCTTGACCATCAAGATGGTCGCCTACGTCGGCGTCGCGCCACTGGTCGCAGCGCTGGTCGACCGGCTGCCCAAGAAGGCGGTCCTGGTCACCGCCGACGCCGTACGCCTGGCTGTCGCCCTGGTCCTGCCGTTCGTGGGCGACATCTGGCAGATCTACGTCTTGGTCTTCGTTCTGCAGTCGGCGTCGGCCACCTTCACCCCGGCGTTCCAGACGCTGATACCCAGCGTGTTGCCCGACCGCGATGACTACACCAAGGCGCTGGCGTTGTCCCGGCTCGCTTACGACCTCGACGCGATCCTAAGCCCGTTGCTGGCCGCCGTCTTGCTGACCCTGATCAACTACAACAACCTCTTCCTCGGCACAGCCGTCGGGTTCGTCATCTCCTCGGCCCTCGTGTTGGTGGCGCGGCTGCCGCGGCGCGTGGCAGAAGAGGACACCTCCACGTTCTGGCAACGCCTCCCCACGGGGCTGCGGGTCTTCGCACAGACGCCGAGCCTGCGGTTCCTGATGACGACCAATGTCGTCGTGGCAGCCTCGACCGCCACCGTCTTGGTCAACTCGGTGGTCTACACCAAGGGCGTCTTTGGTCTCGACGACAACGCACTGGCCCTCACGCTCGGGGCCTACGGGCTGGGCTCGCTGCTGGTCGCCCTCAACATTCCCCGACTGGTCGAGCGCGTCGGCGTCGCACGGACCATGCTGACTGGCGTCTGGCTCCTCGTGGTCGCGCTCACCTTCGCCATGGCGGTGGCGATCTACGCAGTCGCGACCGGCGAGGGCTGGGGAGCCTTGCTGCTCGCCTGGTTCGTCTTGGGTAGCGGGACGTCCCTGGTCAACACGCCATCCTCGAGGCTGCTGGCCGAGGCCTCCACCCCGCAGAATCGGAACTTGGTCTACACCGCCCAGTTCGCCCTGTCGCACGGCTGCTTCCTGGTCACCTACCCCATCGCCGGCTGGCTCGGAGCAGCCGGCCTACCCCTGGCTGCCGCCGCCCTGCTCACGCTCGGCACGGTTGGCGCCATCTTCTCGACCCGCCGATACCGAGGCGCCGGGATCTCTGCCCAGGGGAGACTCGTCTCGACGCCGGCCGGATCCAAGTAGGGCCGACCCTTCCGGTAGCGCGACCGGATCCCGCTCCACCTCTGTAGCTCTTCTCCGCAAGCTCGCCTCCGTAGCTCGCCTCGCGGGTCTGCGAGGGTTGCCCCGGGTTCCTCCTCAGATCAGCGCCTGGATACGCGCAGCGTGCGACGGATCAGCTTGGACCGTTCGAGTCGCGGCGGCGGAAGACGAGGACCTGACTACGTCCGATCGGCAGGACCGACCGGGTCATGCGGCGATCGACCTGCACGTCGAACGCCGTCTGGCTCTCGTAGGTGTTCCAGTCGCCGGCGTTGGCGCGCGAGCTGCTGGTGATCACTATGTAGGTCTGCACCGACGAGGTTTCGAAGACGTACTTCTCGAACGGGTTGGCCGGTGGCGGCCAAGCGCAGATGACGATCCTCGGCTGGTACCGGTGGAGCGCTTGACGGGCGTCGAGCTTCTCGACACCGGACCCGTCGAACCGGATGTACCGGCTCCAGCTGTAGTTGTCGGTCGCGACGACGTCTGTCCCTTCATCGCGCAGGAAGCGGGTCAGTGTTCCGTCACCGGCGCCGATCTCCAGGCATCGGTCGGTGCCGATGAGCTTGCTCAGGCGACGCACCAGGCTAGTGCTGTAGAAGGCGTAGATCCCCTCTCCCCGGACGAGAGGGAGCAGGATCCTCCGCTGCCACATCAGCGGCCAGATAAGGCGGTAGGCAGCCATGGAGACCGGCTTCCGGACCAAGTCGTGGTGGAAGAGGAGCTGCTGGGCGAGGGCACCTTTCAGCCGGTTGAACCGCACCGTGCCGCTGGTCAGACCCGTCTCCGCGGCGAGATCGCGCTGCCGCAACAGCTCCAGCAGCATGTGGCGACGAACCTCGGATCGGATGATCTCGGCCTGTGGGCGGGCGTGGCCTGCTTGATGTGCAGTTGGCCGAAGTGCAGCCCGCACGAACTGGCGCAAGTCGTCGTCGGAGCGGGTGCCGTGGCGCGCTGCGTCCTTGCTCAGCTGCTCCCATTGCTCGGGGAACCGCTCGGCGAGCGCTGCGATCCCCGGTTCAGACGCGAGCCAAGAGAGCACCTCACCGAGGTTCTTGGCACCAGCAGTCGGTCTCCGGCCTCCAGGATGTCGGCCCGAAGATGTCCGTCCCGTGACGGTCACCGGGGTACCTCCGAGCGAAGCGGTCGACGGACCCGGCCCAGGTGACCACACGAGGGGGTGCCCGCCGGATCACGCCGCGAACGATCAGCCCGCCCGGACGTGTCGAGCGGCATGCTGGTCCCTCTCCACGGCGGTGCCGACCGTGTTCACACACGACGGTCTGGATGCATCAATGTGAACATCGGCCGCGGATGAGCAGACCTGAGCGACCGCGCGTCCTCGTCTCGGCCCCCTGTTCGCGTCCAAGGCGCCGCGCACCCAGAATCTCGACACCAGTGGTTGCTCACGTCGCGTACCCGCGAGACGTCCGTGGCCGCCCTGGGTGGGCGGCCACGGAACGGCTCGTCGGACGCGGAGCGGCGGCTCGGCCCGTTCGTCCCCCGCCGTTCGGTCAGGTTCCGAACAGCAGGTACAGGCCCATGAAGGTGTAGAGCACCATGACGCCCAGGAGCGGCAGCTGACCGGTGATCTGGTGCTTGCGCGGCAGGAGCTCCAAGGACCGGTCGTGGGCGGCGATGACGCCCAGCACGTGTCCGATCACGATGGCCAACACCTTGATGGAGGCAAGGAACGACGGGTTCTGGGAGAGCCAGTAATTGATGCTGCCGTCTGCGGTTCCGAAGAGGTTCGCGCCGGTTCCCATGGGATCGCTGATCTGGATCAGGACCAGCTGTCCGGACTCGACGAGGAACGAGATGTAGTGCGCGATCATGTATCCCACGATGATCGGGACGATCGAGTGGGCCAGGCGCGAGGGAAGGTCGCGTCTGCGGAGACCGAGTCCCGGGTTGACTGGTGTGCAGGAGGTGGCGATCGTGAAGACGATGCCCACGATGAGCACCCAGGACAACAGCATGGCGGTGTTCAACAAGGTCCCGTGAATGCTGCTGCTTTGGACGAACCGGATCCAGACCGCCGACTCGCGCCAACTGTCATAGGCGGTACTGCCCAAGAGGACCGCGACCACGGCGACCAGCCCGACTTCAGGTGCGAGCCGGGACAGGTTGCGCAGTGGTGAGGCGATCACCAACGAGCCGTCGTTGCGTCGTCCCCACAGCGACAGGTGGGCGACCAGGGTGGAGTAGACCTCGAAGGGATCTGCGCGTTCAAGCCATCTCTCGCCGTATGCCGCTGTGCCGACGAGCATCGCCGCGAAGTAGATGGCAAACCAGAGCCGAACCTGCCCCAGATAGGTCGCGTCCCGCGAGACGAGTTCCATCCACACGAACGCGAACAACGCCACCCCGGCGGGCCAGTAGCCCCACCGCTTGGGATAGTCGCGAGCTCCCCAGGCGGGCCCGAGCAGCCGAGCCAGGAGGAGGCACATGGTGCGAGCCGGGCTGAGTGCCCGATACCAGCGGCCGAACAGCAGCGAGGCCGGCACCAGCCCCACCCAGAGCCACACATACACGATTCCGAACGTCGGGTTGGTGAGCGTGTCCGGTCCGGCCAGCGCACACCAGACCACGAACGCGAAGAACACCATGCCGATCACGCGCAGGGCGGTGGCCAGTGCGACACCGTCGAGAACGCCCGTCAGCCTGCGTGGGACCGGCAGCCAGTAGCTGTCGGCTGCGAATCGCGGCTTCTGCCAGGCGAGCAGCAACACGACGAAGGAGAGCGTCAAGGCAGCGGTGCCGCCTCCGATTGCCAGCGATGCCGGGATCGGAAGGTCACTCCCGCCGCCCAGGCCGTGGGCTTGGATCTCCATCAGCCGACCGTGATGATCGCGACGACGGCGCTGGTGTCGTGGTCCTCGACTTCAACGGTGCCGGGGGTGTCGATGACCAGGTCCATGCTGGTCTGGCCCTCGTCGAACTCGAGGAACTGCTCGGGCTTGGCGTGCACGTGCAGCTCGCCCGCGCGGTCGGAGGTGACCTGGACGGTGAGCGCCTCGCCGGGCGCCGCGCTCAGCTCGGCTGCATTCGGTGCGACCTCCTCGCCGTCGATGACGACGGCCAGGTCGGCCTCTGACGCCTCCTCGCTGGGCGTCTCGATTGCCGTCGGGGAGCCGCCCTCGGTCGCGTCGGCGGTCGCGGACGGGTCCGGCGCACTCGGCGAGGGCTGTGACGTTTCAGTCGTCGGGTCGGTGCCGTCGGACTCGGTGCCTTCGTCAGCTGCGCAGCCGGCGAGACTGACCGCGACGACCAGGCCGGTGGCTGTGAGTACACACCGCAGCCCTCGGCGTCGGTTCGTGCGACGCGGGGTGGTGCGGGCCGGGATGGTGCGGGGCGGCTTGGGTCGAAGCAGATTCATACGGGACATGACGTGGTTCCTCATTCGCGAAGTCGTGGACGTGCAGAGGTGCCCGCCGCAGCTCTTGGGCAGGCAGGGGTACTCGATCGCCCGACCGTCAACGCAGGGTTGGGTCAGGCACGTTCGGACGAGTGCTGGGTTGTGGACCGCAGCGTGGCGCGCGTCAGGCGATCGCAGGTGATCGCAGAGCGACGCAGCAAGGGTTGGCGGCGGGTGGTCCGCGACGCGACAGCGAGGACGCCAACAGCCAGATCGGGAGGCGCTGCCTCGGCTCGTCGCGCGGTTGGATCCCTGGCGGCCGCCGGTTGTCCACGAGCTCCACCACATGGAGTGCGACGACCCGGCGGACAAGGCGGCCGGCGGCCATGCTGAGCAGAACGATCAGCGTCCACAGCGCGGTCTCCCCGACTGCGAGCCAGCACGCCACTCCTGCGGCCGCGAGGAGGTGCGCCAGGGCCATCAAGGCGTGGGGACCCGTGAGGTCGGTGAGCACGTGGGTGACCCAGTGAGGCATGTCCAGTGCTGGCTCACCTGGACGGCCGATCGCGCCGGGGGCCATGGTGAGGTCGTAGAAGGATCCGCTGCGGTCGGGGCCTGCCACCCCGCTACCGGCGAGATCAGTTCGTGGTGATGGGCCGGTTGGCAGGACGGAGAGCGAGTGCTGTTGGGCGCTTGGGTCGCCCTTGTGGCCCGACAGGGCGGTGAGGACAACGTGCACACAGAACTGGCCGCCGGCCACCAAGGCGACCAGGCGCCACCGGCTGGCTGGTCGCGCCAGTGCCGCGGCGCTGACCAGCGCAAGAAACATCGCGATCAGCAGCAGCCAGCCTAGGCCGGGCAGCAGTCCGCCGGCTGCGGTGTGGCCCCACACCGCGAGAAGCATCGCGACCGCAGCGGTCACCGATCCGCGCAACGCCCGCAAGAAGAGCGGTGCTCGCAGGTCGGCCATGGGCCGAACTCTCTCACGGTGCGCGAGTATCCAGTCCGGTCAGGCTGCGGCCTGAGCGGACGGCCCGAGCCCGCGCTGGCCGATCCCATGCTCACCTTCGGCTCGCTCGTGGTGTCGCCTGTCAGGATCATCGGCGTGAGCACCTTTGGCGATTCGCCCGACGCGGAACCGGGCCCCGAGTCCACCACCCGGGGCCCGGAGCCCGCACCGCATCCCACTCAGGCAGCGGGTGGGGCGCCCGGCGCGGCGCCGGATGCGGCACTGCCCGGCGCGCGGCTGAGCCATCGATGGGCGGTGGTGTTGGTCTTCGGGTCTTCGGCCGCGGTGCTCGTCGTCGAGATCGTCGCCCTACGACTCTTGGCTCCTCACCTAGGTCTCACGCTGGAGACCAGCACCCTGGTGATCGGGATCGCACTGTCCGCGATTGCTCTTGGCTCGTGGGCTGGTGGCCGGGTCGCCGATGCGGTGGATCCTCGACGACTGATCGGTCCAGCGCTCGGGGTCTCGGGAGCGGTGGTCGCGTTCACCCCGGCGTCACTGCGCTTCGTGGCCGACACGGCCCCGGGACTTCTGCTGCCGGCGGCATCGCTGACGATCCTGATCCCGGGATCGCTGCTGTCGGCGGTGACGCCGATGGTGACCAAGCTTCGGCTGCACAGCCTCCAGCAGACCGGAACCGTGGTGGGCCAGCTCTCAGGTGCCAGCACGCTGGGAGCCATTCTCGGAACCGTGTTGACCGGGTTCGTGCTGATCTCCCGGCTGCCCGTCAGCGTGATCTTGGTCAGCCTCGGGGCGCTACTCGTAGCCGCTTCCCTCCCCTTGGCGTGGGCCACCCGATCGGTGCGCGGAACCGCGGCCTTGGCGCTCGCGGTGGGTGGCGGTGGGCTAGCCGTGGTGGCCGCCCCGGGGGGCTGTGACGCCGAGACCAAGTACCACTGCGTGAAGGTTGTTGCTGCCACCGACGGCTCCGGTGGGCGCACGTTGGTCCTTGACAGCCTGCGTCACTCCTACGTCGACCTCGATGACCCCACCTACCTGGAGTTCGAGTACGTGCGCGCGATCGCTGCCGTCATCGACACCAGCTATCCCGAGGACGACGCGATCCGTGCCTACCACCTGGGCGGAGGCGGACTCACCATCCCCCGCTATCTGGCCGCGACGCGCCCGGGCACCGAGAGCCTGGTCTCAGAGATCGACGCGGGTGTGGTGGAGATCGACCGTGATCGCCTCGACCTGGACGCCGCTCCCGGGGTTCACGTTCGGGTCGAGGACGGTCGCCTCGGCCTGCGCAGGCTGGCCGACGACAGCCGTGACCTGATCGTCGGCGACGCCTTCGGCGGCGTCAGCGTCCCCTGGCACCTAACCACCCGTGAAGCGCTCACCGACGTCTCGCGGGTCCTTGCCGATGACGGGGTGTACGTCGCGAACCTCATCGACTACGGCAGCCTCGACTTCGCCCGCGCTGAGGTCGCCACGCTCTCTGAAGTCTTCGACAACGTGCTTCTCGCGGGCGAACCCGCGGACGTCGGTCTCGACCCTGACCGCGATCCCGACGGCGGGAACCTCATCGCCATCGCCTCAGATCGCGCCCTGGACCCCGATGCCATCGCGAAGGCTCTGGAGACACGCGAGACAGGATGGCGTGTGGCAACCACCACGACGGTGGAGTCCTGGGTGGACGGCGCCCAAGTGCTCACCGACGACTTCGCACCCGTCGACCAGCTCCTCCAGTCCTACCGCAGCACCAGCCACTAGCGCACCGCCGCCGGGGGCGCTCGGCCGACCGTCACCGGCCGGTATCACGGGCCGGACCACAACGACCACAGGCGACCAGGGGCAACGAGGGGCAACGGCGACATCACGATCGACATCTCGCGGCAGCACTGGAAGAGCACCGGAAGGTCCGCGTCTACTCGTGGACCGGTGCCCCACTCACCTGATGATCGGCGTGGAAGAGTGCCTCGGTCAGGAGCGTGCGAACGTGTCCGCCGCGCAGCTGGTACAGAACCCGCCGCCCCTGGCGAGTCCCGACAACCAAGCCGGCGAATCTCAGCTTCGACAAATGCTGACTCGCCGCCGCCGGGGTGCAGCCCGCCGCCGCGGCCAGCGTCGCCACGTCCACACCCTCCTCGCGCATGGCCCACAGCATTCGGACGCGGGTGGGTTCAGCCAGCAGGGAGAACGAGGTGACCGCAGCCTGGACCTGGTCATCCGAGAGCGTCACCGGGTGGCCAGCACCCGCACCCCCGACGCCCTTGCGAGCACCACTCGCTTCGGCTGTGTCGCTCTCGGCATCGCCCACGGACCGAGCCTAGCCCACCGTCCGCATCTGCAGATCTATGCAGATGACCCCGCCCGATCCCGCCGGCTGCGGTACACGCTCGATCGCCGTAGAGCAGTCGGAGGGGCCTCAACAGTCGGTCCAGCTCGTTCACTGGGTCACGAACTCGACGAAGTAGCTGTCAAGCACCTCCTCGGGGTACAGCCCCGTGAGCTCACGGGTCAGCTCGGCCTTCAACTGGTCACGTTCCTTTGCCTCATCGACGGCCGAGAGGGGCAGCCCAGAGAACTGCGTGATCATGGCGTCAAGCGCTCGGGATCCGTCGACTTCCTTCACTCCCTCGGCCAATTGAAGGGCGACACCTATCCTGAGGTATCTCCCGGCGGCAAGGTTCAGTTGCACGGGCTCGAGGACTATCACTTCACCGGGCTCTGGCTCCTTGTCCGCCCCCGGCTGGAACTTCACCCAGCCGACTCCGCCGAGGGCGACGAGCGCGCTCATCAGTACTATCCACTTCACCTTCCCTGTGCCGGATCTGTCGCCGGCACGGGGCTCTGATCCGTCGTCGATGGGGGCATTTGAGCTACTCCTCGAGCTGCAGACCTGACTCTTCTGCCCTTGCCCTCGGCGGCGTGGAACCAGCGCAGGCTCTTCCAGAACCACGATCGGGTGAAGTCGGAGACCAGGCCGGCCGCTGAGATGGGGCCGGTCGCGGTCAGCACGAGCAGTGAGGCCGCGCGGGCCAGGTAGACCAGGATGTGTCCGATGGCGGCCAGCCACAGGAAGATGCCGAGGAAGGCCAGGACGGTCGCCACGGTGGCGTCGGCGATGTCTTCGCTGCCGAGCCCGCCGAGCGGCTCCCATTCGGGCCACGTGTTCACCTTGAGCAGCGACGTCATCAGCGCCTTGCTGATGGCCCCGCAGGCGGCGACGATCGTCACGCAGTAGCCGAACCAGGTAGCGCACACCACGACGAACTGGCCGGCGCCGATCAGTGCTCGCGCGAGTCCCTTGCCCTCGCGCTTGAAGGCGGCGGCTCCGAGCTGGATGACGGTCAGGAGCACCACCATCGCGAGGGCCAGCCACAGCGCGAAGCTGTAGACGTCCTTGCCGGGGCCGTCGCCGCGCAGGTCAGGGGTCAAGAACAGCTCGGAGTAGGTCAGCACGATCCGCAGTACGAATAGCCCGGAGTTCCAGATGGCCAGCATCGCGGCGGTCCAGGCGTCCGCGGCGGCCTTGGCGATGATGTCGCCGAGCTCGGCCATGGGGTTAGGGATGTCGCCCAGGCCGGGGAACCCGCCGTCGAAGATGTCACCGATGTCGGGCAGTCCCGGGATGTCGGGGAGGCCCGGGAGGCCGCCGCCTGCGACGTCGCAGACCGCGTCGAGGATGCCGCAGCCGCCCTCGGCGAGGTCGCCGACCGCGCCGGCCACCCCCTCCACGCCGTTGACGACACCGTCCTTGACGTCGCCAGCGCCGTCGGCGACGGCTCCTCCGGCGTCCTCCGCGCAGTCGATGGGGCTGCCGGCGCAGTCCAGGACGTCACCGCCGAGGTGGCACAGCGCGTCGGGTCCGGGGCATCCATGCTTGATGCCAAGGGCGGCGGTAGCGAGCCGTGTCTCGAGCGTGGACGTCTGGCCGTTAACCGCGGCGTTGATCGAGGCGTTGATCGAGGCGTTGATCGAAGCGGCCGTGGCCGCGGCTGGGGTGTGCGCCGCCGCGGCGGGACCGATGAGTCCGCTCAGCAGGCCCAACAGGACCGCGGTGAGCAGGGCCAGAGCGCCAACCCTGACGCCAACCCTGGCACCGGGCCGGCGGAGGCCGCGCAAATGCAGGAGGAGCTCGCTGGTCACGAGGACTCACCGGCCCCGTCGCCTGCCTCGGCCGAGGTGCCGCCGGTGGGGTCGATCATGAGCCACCCCTCGGCCTCGAACTCCTTGGTCTTGGGCGCGACGGCCTTGGGCTGGCCCTGGGCGACGAGGTTCTCGAGGTCGGTGGTGCTGCCCTCGACGACCTTCCAGTCACCGCCGTTCTCGACGTCGGGGTCGGCGACCCAGCGCACGAGCTGGGTGCCGGCGTAGAGGCCGTCACGGGCCTCGCCGTCGACGCCGGTCAGGGTGACGTAGCTCAGCAGGTTGACCACGTAGTAGTCGGTGTCGACCTCCTGGAGCGTGTAGGCCACCGGCGTGACGGCGTACGAGGCCGGTGCCGGCACCTCGCCTTCGGCTGGGACGCCGGCCTGCTCGCGACGCAGCGCGACCGCGTCGTGGGAGCGCTGCTCGAAGACCGCCTGGTCGGCGGGGTCGGAGTACAGCTGGGCCACCGTGGCGGCTTGGTCGTAGTCGAAGCCGAGCTGGGCCTTGGCGAGCTCCACCTGGAGCGCCACAGCCCCGAGGTCGGTGTAGGGGAATCCGGTCGGGTAGCCGTCGCTCTGGGTCGACCCGGTCGGGAGGGTGACGCCCTCGGCGGGCGCGGCGGCGGCGTTCTCGGGTGCCAGCTGCTCGCTGGCCGAGTCGCCGGAGCTGCTGCCCGAAGACTGACCCGGGGTGGTGGTGTCGGTGCCGCCCTCGCGGTCCGTGGCTCCGTCGTCCCCGCGGGTGCCGAGCCAGACTGCGGTGGCGGCCACGACGGCGATGACCACCAGGACGGCGACGCGGGCGATGTTGCCCGCCGGGGTGGGGTTGGTGGATGTGCTGCGGCTGCTCATGAGTGTGCTCCTCCTTGCTCGTCGCTGTGGCCCTCGCCGTGCTCGCCCGCCTGCTCGCCCGTCTGGTCGGCGCCGGGTGACCCCGTGGACGGGTCCGTGGTCCAGGTGCGCCAGCCGGCCTCGGTGGCCAGCTCGGTGCCGGGCCAGGTGGCTGGTGCGGGTGCCGGGGGTGCGCCGGGCGCGAGCATCCAGCGGCCGCCGACCCACTGCATGCGCTCGCAGTGGCCGAACGCGGCGTGCCCTTCGGAGCGGTAGGTCGCGGTGACCTTCATCAGGACGCAGACCGTGGCCCAGTCGGGTCCGTCTGTGCCCTTCACCAGGGCTGCTGCCGGCTCCACGGCCACCGAGGCCGTGGCGCTCTTGACGCTGCCCATCTCGCTGCTGCCGAGGAAGGCCTCCACGCTCGAGGTGATCCACCAGTCGTCGGCGCCGACGCCACCGGGCAGCGCCCAGCTCGCGTAGACCTCCTGAGCGGTCTGCAGGCTCATCGACTGCAGCACCGCGGTGTCGATCTGGGCGAGCTGCCCGATCGCGCCCTCAGGGGTGTTGGGGAAGCCCGTCATGACCAGGCCGGGGCCGTTGATGCCGGTGCCCGTGGGGATCTTGATGCTGCCCTGGTCGCCGGCGGCGTCCCCGCCGTCGTCGGGGTCGCTGGGGTCGTCGGGGAACGCCGCGCTCGAGGGGACGCTGAGCATGGGTTCGGCGGCGATCTCGTCGCGGTGGCTGGCGCCCCGGGCGACGGTGGAGCGCTCGGTCTCGCCGGTGGCCACGTCGCCGGCGGCGGAGTCGTCGTCGTTGAGTCCGGACACCGCCAGGTAGATGGCGTACCCCAACCCGACGAGCAGGGCGAGGGCGACCACGACCGCTCCGGTCAGGATGGTGATCAGGCGCCCGCGACTCCACTCGCGGACCCCCGAGGTCTCCTGACCGGAGCGACCCGTGCTCCTACCCGTGACCTTGGACTGCATGGCACCCATCGGCTGACTCCGGATCAGATGCAGCCGTTGCCGAGGATGCCGTTGAGCATCCCGGGCAGGACCAGGTAAGCGATCGCGCAGCCGAAGACGACGACCAGCGAGATCACGCCGACCTTCGAGGCGTGGGGCAGGGCGAACATCCGGCCGGCGATCACGGCGCCGATCCCGATGATGATGGCGAGACCGAAGAGGATGATCACCCCCCAGAGCACGTAGCCGGTGATCTCGTTGGTCGGGCCCTCGGCGCCGGGCGGTGCCTTCGGGCACACCTTGGCGGCCATCACGGTAGTGCGGGTCATCAGGTCCATCGGTCGGTTCCTTTCGATGTCGCGAACTGGATTGCGGGTTGGTGCTGCGTAGGTGTCAGCCGGACCGCTCGGCCGGCTGGTCGTCCGACTGGTCTGTCAGGTCGTGATCGGTGAAGAGGTCGAACTCGTCAGCGGCCGTCTCGTCGACGTCGCGGTGGTCGCGGTCGTCGACATCCGATCCGGCGGTGTGCGCGTGGGCTGCTGCGGTGAGCAGGGCCGGCGGCACCGGCCGGGAGTCCAGGCCGTGGATCGACAGGCCGCGGTCTTCAGGGATCTCCACCACGCGCTCGCTGTTGAGTGCTCGCCGGGCGTGCGGTCCGCCGGCACCCTCAACGCCGCGGGGCCACTTCTTGCGACGGGGGCCGACCACGGCCACCCAGGTCCGCTCCGTCACGTCTGCGCCGGCGTGGTTGACGAGGAGCTCGAGGGCACCTTCGAGGCGACGCAGGCTGGGGACGGTCGCGGTGCTGACCAGGAGGACCTGGTCGGCGCGGGCGACGGCGTCGCTGACCCAGGAGTTGGTGGTCGTGAGCTGACCGACCTCCCAGCCGACGTCGAGCACGGTCAGCTGGGTGGTGTGCTCGGCCGGTGTGGGTGAGGGGACCTCGTCGACGCCGGCGAGGACCTCGCAGACGCGTTCGATGACGACCTGCTCGCGCCGGCCTTGCCGCCATCCGGCGGGGTGCAGGCCGAGCTCGGCGGTGGTGGCGGCGGCCAGGCCGGAGGCGCTGGCCGAGCAGCACTCGACGACGCGAGCCGGCTGCTTGGCGCTCAGCGCGACGGCGAGAGCCACAGTGCTGGCTCCGCTCGAGCCGGAGGTGCCGATCACGGCCAGGACTCGCTCCCCAGGCTGGGGTGTCCAGTCGGCTGCCTGGGTCTGCGCCGGGGTCCGGCGCGCAGTGCGCGGCCGTGCCGTGTTTGCGTCCGGGTCCGTCAGTCGCGTGGTGAGGCGGGCGTCTCGGAACTCGCCGGCCTGGAGCGCCCGGACGGCGGCCTGGACCTCTTCGAGGGCGTACGGGCGCGACGTCGGGCCGCTGCCGAGGTTCACGGTGCTGCTGCTCATGACGGCTCCCCCGCGAGCCTGGCGCCGGGCTGGCTCAGCAGCCCGGGCTGCAGGGTGCGCCGGTAGGCCAGGGCGTCGCGGACCTCGGCCGGGCTGAGCCGGGCCAGCGCCTGCTTGGCGGCCTGGACAGCTCGCAGGTCGTCCATCCCGCCCGCGAGGCCGGCGATCACCTCGCCCTCGCGGCCGGCGATGTCGAATAGATGCGAGATCTCCTGCACGGAGCGCCCCTGCTCCGCGTCTATCCCGATGGTGTGCTGGGTGTCGGTCATGTCCTTCACCACCTCCAGTCGCCTAGGTCCGCGGGAGGGGCTGGAGCGATCACTCGCCGGCTTCTTGTTCTGCTCATGCGTCATGGCCGAACCTCCCGGCGGCCTGAGCCAGCGCGCGGACGCTGCGTGAGGCATTGCGCCGCACGGTCGCCTGGGAGACTCCGAGCTGGGGGGCGACGCGCATCGACAGCTCGTTGCCGATCAGCCCGCCGTAGCCGCGGCCGAGGTTGCGGGTCTGGACCCGGTCGGCCTCGTGCACCAAGCACAGCAACAGGCGTCGGTCGGACTCGCTGATCACGTCCTGCTCGCAAGCCCAGGTGAGCAGCTCGAGCAGTTCCTCAGCCGGCGTGGTGTCCGGGTCGGCCGGGTCGTGGACCGCGAGCGCCAGGGGCTGGTGGCCCAGCACGCTGGCGCCGTGCTCGGCGGGAGGGCGCTCCCCGTCGGCCCACTCGCCGCCGCCGGCCGGTAGGTCGCCGAAGGAGAAGGACTCGACCAGGTCGGTGTGAGCCCAGGTGCGGTCGGTGCGCGTGACGTAGAAGAAGTCGCCGACCTCTCGCAGGACCCCGACCTTCGTGTTCACGATGATGTTGGAGGCGACCTTGGTCAGTCGGCGCCACGGGAACGAACGAACCTCGATCCACAGCTGCGAGGCCACCAGTTCGTCGATGCGCTCGACGGCCCACCAGGCACCCGCCTGGATCGGCTGGCTGTCGCGGAAGACGTCCTTGGTCGGCAGCGAGCTCAGCCAGCCGGCCAACCGGCAGGCGCCGGGAAGCAGGCACTTGGCCAAAGCCGCCGCGGCCGCGATGTCGTCACCGCCATCGGGGGCGCCGAGCATGGCCAGGGCGAGGAGGACCTCATCGGCTTCCTCGCGGGTCACCGTGGGGAGCCATGGCCGCAGGTCGTCGAACTTCTCGACGACTCCCAGACGGCTGTCGGCGGCCACCCAACGGGGCCACATCCGTCGTGCCTCGTCCAGCAGCTCGCTGTTCTCTTCCAGTCCGAGCTGGTCGCCCACACTCATGCCGGGGCCTCCCTTCCGTCGTGTCGCTGCACGGCAGGAAGGTGGCTCTCGGGTGTCCCTCTAGGTGTCCCCCCAACGCCTCAATAGCTGGGGGGACATTGCCGGGGGACACGCGTTTGTGCAGGTCAGAGGGCGTCCCCCGAAAGTTTCAGGAACTTCGGCGCAGGGGGTTGTGTCGTCTCCTCGGCTGTTGAGATGCAGCGGACTTTGTCGAACCGCCCGCACCGACCTTCAGCACTGCCCTGGTGCAGATTCAGCGGTCGGCATCCGTGCACCGGCGGCGGCTCGGACCGGTTGACAGCCTAAGCGCGCATGGCGCTAATATCGTTATATGGCGATGATTGACCAGCATGGCACTGACGGACGTCAGGGCCTTGACGAGGCCGCCGCTGGCCAAGCAGCGGCGTGCCTATTCCGGGGCATGAGCGACCCCTCCCGAGTGGCGATCCTGCAACACCTGCTGCTCGGTGAGCACAACGTGACCCAGCTCACCGGCCACCTCGGGCTGGCCCAATCGACCGTGTCGAAACATCTCGCGTGCCTGCGTGACTGCGGACTGGTCGAGTCGCGTCCTTCGGGTCGCTCGTCAGTGTTCTCCCTGACCCACCCCGACGCGGTGATGAAGGTCTTCGCCGCCGCCGAGGAGCTGCTGGCAGCCACTGGCGACGCGGTCGTGCTGTGCCCCGTGTACGGCGAGGCATCGGGCCAATGAGCACCCACACGCACGCACCCGCATACGTCGCCGACCCGGATCGCCGCCGGCAACTCGGACGCCGAGCCCAATGGCTGGCGGCCGCCTCGGTCACATACAACGTCGTCGAGGCCGGCATCGCGATCACGGCCGGCCTGGTCGCCGGGTCGATCGCCCTTGTCGGATTCGGGCTCGACTCCATCGTGGAGGTCAGCAGCGGCCTCATCATCTTGTGGCAGTTCCGGCACCCGATGCCGGAGTCTCGCGAGCGCCAAGCGCTGAGACTAATGGCGGTCTCGTTCTTCGCGCTCGCCAGCTACGTGACCTTCGAATCGCTACGAGCGCTCGCCACCAGTCACGACCCCGAGTCCTCCCCCATCGGGATCGGGCTCGCGATCGCCTCGCTGGCGATCATGCCCTTCCTGTCCTGGGCCCAGCGCCGGACCGGTCGCGGCCTCGGCTCCAACGCCGTGGTCGCCGACTCCACCCAAACCCTGCTCTGCACCTACCTGTCCGCGGTTCTACTGGCCGGACTGCTCCTCAACGCCGCCCTCGGCTGGGCGTGGGCCGACCCGCTCGCCGGACTTGTGATCGCCGCCGTCGCAATCCGGGAGGGCCTGGAGGCCTGGCGCGGAGACGGCTGCGCGTGCGGCCCCACCAGTACCGCGGCCGGCGGCTTCCCCCTGGCTCAAGCCGACTCCGGGTGCGAGGACAACTGCTGCCATCCCGAAACGAACTTGTGAACCGCGCCCTTGCGACCAACGCCCCATGGCGACCCCCAGCGAGGCTCCCCCGACGGTGTTCCTACCTTCGGCTGAGCAAGGTCCGCCGCTGACGGCTGGCGACCTTCACTGCATCTCCGCATCGGCGGCCGAGACCAGACGTCAGGAGGCGGCCGGCAGTCGCCCAAGGAGACGCCAGCCGAGTTGTCCGAGGCCGCTTTGGCGAGGCGGTCAGCGCCCACGCGGGCAGTTGGCTGGCTCTCGGCCGGTGGCGGGCTCAGGCGTTGGCCGAGCGGACCGCGTTGCTCAGGGCGTGGCTGGTCGCACGACCTCGCCGCGCAGCAGCACCGCACCCGGTATCTGGTGGCCCGGCGTCTTCACGGTTGTGGCCCTCGTCGCGGAGCCGGCACTCCTCGATTGCGGGGAGGAGGAGCCCGTCGAGCACTTCGTCGACAGCCTCGCACGGAGGGCCGTGCGGGCCGGCTCGATCAGCTGGCGATCCACTGGTGGTTGCGGATGATCTCTTGGGTGCGCTCGGGCAGGTCCAGGGGTGCGTCGCCGTCCTCGGAGCGGTTGCAGACATCCTCGAGCAGGATCCGCATCGCTTCGGTGTTGTTGCCTTCGGCCTCCGTCAGCGCCACCTGGCACAGCTGGACGACCTGCTCGTTCGGCACCGCCAGGATCGCGACCTCGGTGGCCGCTCGGGCGCGGACCAAGTCCCCTTCCTGCAGGCAGTGCGTGACGACGGTGAACGCGACGTCGGCGATCGCGTGAGAGGCGTACTCGTCATGCGGGTCGCCCTTGCGCAGCCAGTTCCAGCCTCCTTGGCGCCGCTGGTCAAAGGGTCGGCCGGTGACCAGCTCCAGCGCCTGCAGTAGGTCGCTGTGCGTGCCTCGAGCTCGAAGGCGGCGGAACAGGTCCCAGTCGGTCAGGAGGCCAGCACCAGAAACCACGGTGACCTGGTAGACGTTCACACCGCGGGACTTTGCCGCGGGCGACTTGTTGGCGTGGGGCAGGTAGTGCTCGTGGGTCTCGGGGTCCTCGCCCAACCAGTGACGCACGAGGTCGATGTACTTGCGGACCCGGGCGGGGTCGTCCCAGCCCACGGCCTCGGCCAGCTCGTCGCGGGTTGCGCCGTTCCGGGGCCGGAGTGCGAGGTAGGCGACGATCTCGGTGCACAGCGCCTTGTACTTGGCCAGCGGCCGGCCGTGGGTGCGGACCGCGACAGGGCCCAGCAGGGTGAGCTTGGGGCGCGGGCACTGCGGGTCGAACCAGTCGGCCAGGTCGGCGTCGAGGTCGGGGTCCTCTGCCTTGACCTGAGCCAGCACGCTGTCCGGCACCTTCGGCGCGATCGCGTCGAGGTCCTCGGCGACCACCGGTGCGGCCGCCATGTACTCCTCGTCCGAGCCGGCTAGCAGGCTGGTCGCGGGCTCGCCGAGGTCTTCCTCTGGGGTGCTGCGCGGCAGGGTGAGCCCGCGCCGGACGGCGCCGGTCTGGTCGACTAGCGCCTCCCAGCCCTCGGTGGCGTCTTCGTCGACGGGGATCTCGACGTCGTCGAGGATCGCGCTGTGGGCGTAGAGCAGCGCACAGCCGTACGCCTCTTCGCTGGTCAGCCCGACCGCTGCCAGGTCGAGTCCCTGGTCGCCGAGGATCACGCGTCCGGTGGTGGTTAGCTCGACGACGGTCGTCACCGTCTGCCCGTTGTCGGGCAGCGCGGCAGGGTCGCCGGTCGTGTCCTGCGGGGTCGGCGAGGTCGCGGTGACTACGATCGCGGTTCCTGTTCGGCCGACGTGCGTGGCGACGAGGTGTCGCAGCTCGTGTAGCGCACTGCTCTCGGCGTCGCCTGCTGGGCCGGCCTCGCTGGTGGTGGCCTCAGCAGTGACCACGAGCATCCGGGCTGGCCACACGTCGTCGTCGAGGCCGCCGGCACGTCCGGTGCTGACGTCGGTGCCGTGGCTGTCGGCGCGGTCGACCATCGACACCGCTTCGGCGAGGACGTCGGAGGTGGCGCGGTCACCTTCCCAACCGGCGTCGTAGTAGCGGACCCGGTCGCCCAGACCCTCGGTCTCCTGCGCGATGCCCACGCAGTCGACGCTCACCTGCTGTGACCACGGGTTGACCGCCAGTTGCGCGGCCAGGTGGCGCGCGAAGTCGCCGGCCCGGGTCGGGTCGCCCACGACCTCGAGCGTCCCGAGCTCCTCGCAGTTGAGCAGCCACAAGTCGCCCAGGCGATCGCCGCGGTGGCCGTGGCGATCGGTGCCGGCGACCGGCGGTGCCGTGGTGGTGTCGCGGTCGTCGACGCCGATGGTGACGAGCATCGGATAGGGGGCCTCGGCCCACCCGTGATCCGGCCCGAGGTCCTCGATCGCGGCGGCGGTCGAGCACGACCAGTGCAGCCGGTCCGGGCTCTCGTCCCACGGGGCGGGAAGGTCGGCCGCGCCACTGAGGTGGAGGATCACCAGGTCCTCGTGGAGCTGCACGGCCGCCAGCGGCGGCATCTCGGCCTGGTGGGCGCGGGCGTGCTCGGCGAGACGCCGCAGCGCTTCGTCCATGAATGCGACTGTGGCTGCCACGGGTCCGCCGGTGGCGCTGATCGTCATCTCGGTCGGCGCCAGTTCGGCCGGCGGCGCGGCGATCGCTCGGCCGGGGCGGCGAGACCGGAACTGTGCCCGGCGCCGGCGCTGCAGTCCGAGGTAGAGCGAACCGGCGAGGAGCACTCCCCCGCCAGTCAGTCCGGGCAGCACCCAAGCGGCGTCGAGCACGCCCTCGTCTCCCGCCTCGTCGCCGACCTCGTCGCCGACCTCGTCGACGCTCTGGTCCCCGGGCGTCTCGCCGCTGGGGTTGTGCGCCTCGGTGGCGTCGACCTCGTCGTCCTGCTGTCCCTGATCCCCCTGCTCGCCCTGCTGACCCTGGTCGCCCTGCTCGCCCTGGTCCTCGGGGGTGACGTCGGGGGTCTCGGGCGTCTGCTCGCCGGCCCCGTCGCCCTGGTCTTCGCGGTCGCCCTGGTTGCCGTGGTTGCCGCCGCGGTCTCCGTTGTCGTGTGCGGTGCCCTCACCGGGGATGGAGATCTTCCACCCGACCTCGATGTGGTCGGGGTCGACGAGGTGCTCGCCACCGGGTTGGAGGGTGTCGGTGGAGGCCTCGAAGAGCTTCATGTAGCCGGCAGCGCTGCCGTCGTCGAGCTTGGTCTCGGCAATCTCCGAGAGGGTGTCGTTCGCCTTGACGGTGTAGGTGCTCTCCGACCTGTCCTTCTGGTCCTTCTGGTTGTCCCGTGAGGCCGGGCTGGCCTCGACGTGCGCGCCGGCCGGGAGGCGAAGCGTGGACCCGGCCGGGATGGTCTGGGTGCCCTGGGCGAGGGTCGTGCCGTCGCTGAGGGCCGTGCCGCGGTTGAGGTCGACCAGCTCACGCCACCGAGATCCGTCGTCGAGATGGACCTCGGCGAGCTTCCAGACCGTGGTGTCGCGGTCGACGGTGACGGACGGCCCGGGCGTGACCTGGCTGACGCGCCCGACCGTGTGGCTGGTCGTCGGGGCGCTCTCGGGCTGCGGCGTGGCCGCGGTGGTCGCCGCTAGGGAGGGGCCGACGGCGCTGGCTCCGATGCCTCCACCGATCGACAGCGCGACGACTGAAGTCACCAGGACTCGGGCGAGCTGCTGCTGGCCGCCGGCGGCGAACCGGATCTGCCGGGGCGCTTTCCCGCGGACGGCTCCTGCGAGCTCGATCAGGATGCACGCGGCCATCTGTGCCCAGGCGATCCAGCCGACGACGGCGAGCGCGCCGATGATGGTGCGGTTGGTGAGCAGCTGGATCTCCGACCAGCCGCCGGGCGGCCACGGGTTGCCGACCCACGCGATGAGGGCCAGGGGCGCGCCGACCAGGAGCGCCGCCAACACGATCAGGGCTCCTACCCCGCGTATCAGCCTGTTCAGCATGGTGATCCTCCTCCTCGGGTCGACGCCCCGCGCGCTGTCGCCGTTTCGTTGCTCCGTTGGTGGGGCGAGCGGCGTCTCAGCCGTCGGGTGTCGAGATGGCATCGGCGGAGCCCGTCTCGTTGATCTGCATTGCTCCTACGCCGATGAGGCTGAGGAACTGCGGGCTGCGGGTGTCGTTGACGGTGACGACGACGCGGCTGCCCTCGACCCGGACCGAGCCGGACCATCCCGCCTGGCGCAATACACCGTTGGCTCGGGCGATCGCCTCGCCGGCGTCGACCTGGTCCGTCCCGGAACGCACGGCGGAGGCCGAGAGCTCGTCGGCGCCGGCTCGTGCGGCCTGCTCGGCGGCACGCTTGGCCTCGACGCGCTCGTTGATCAGCTCGCCTCCTCCGCCGACCAGAGCCATGAGCCCTACGAAAGCGGTGGTCACGACGATCATCGTCCATACCGATGCGACGCCCCGCTCGTCGCGGACGCGCCGAGCCGGTCCCTCGCTGGCGGCGGCGATCACCCGGGCGGCTCGCATGGCGAGGCGGCGTGCGACCCGCTCGGCTCCACGCATGGCCCGCTCTCGACGTGACGCCTTCGGGGTCCGGTTCGATGGGCGCCGAGAAGCGCGGGTAGGGGTGCCGTGGGGACCGGTCATGACTCGCTCCGGTAGGTCTCAATCGGCACGACGGCGCGCTCGGTGAACTGAGTGTTGGGGCGCAGGCCCAGCTGGCGACCCAGGGCGCCGGTGTCGAGGAGGGTGACGGTGCAGGTCACTTCGGCGATCACCTGTCCGCCGGAGGTGAAGTCGCTGCCGACGAACGAGACGCTGAGGTTCTGGCAACTCTTGCCGCGCTCGGCGAGCGAGTTCTCAGCGGCCTGGCGGCCGGCGACGGCACCCGGGCCCATGCCGGACTCCAGGGAGGCCGCACGGGCGGCTGCGTACGCGGCGTCGTTGGCCTGTGCGGAGCCGTCGACGTATCGGCTGGAAGCGACCACGACCAGCACGATGCTCAGCGCCGCCGTCGCCATGATGAGCATCTCGACACCGGCCGATCCCCGCTCGTCGCGCACGGGTGCGCGTCGGCGAAGGCGGCAACCTGTAGCTGCGACCAAGCCGGCCAGGCGGCCAGGTAGACGGCGAGGGAGCCGGTGAGGAAGCCGGTGGGGCAGTCCCGTGGCGCGGCTGGTCATGTCCCTAGTGCCGTGAGTTCTCTGAGCATCTGAACTCCTCTCGTGGCCTGCGTCCCTGCTCAGCGCCCG
>NZ_JBDYKJ010000078.1:0-20978 GCF_040012395.1 Nocardioides sp. 31GB23
AAACCTAGACAGAGAACGGCGTGCGCCACATCAGGCCACGCTCAGCGACCCACGGAAGGGTCACAAGAGCCCCAAATCAGGTGGGGAGGCCGGCTACCCATTGCCGTTGCCGCTGCCGTTGTTGTTCTTCTTCTTGCCCTGCTGCTTCTTCTCCTTGGCGGCCTGCTTCTGCTCGGCCGTCTTCTCGCCGATCTTGAGGACCTCGCCGGTCCAGGTGATCGGGTTGAACTCCTGGGCCGGGCGGAAGCTGATCGCCTCGAGGTCGCCCTTGGCGGGCGCCAGGTAGACCAGGCAGGTGGTGACCTTCTTGCCCGGGCCGAACTTCTTGGGCAGCGCCTTCGACGGGCAGGGCTTGAAGGTGCTCACGAACGTGGAGGACTCCACGAGCGTGTTCTCCCCGTCCACGAGGTAGAGCGGCACCCGCTTGCCCCCGAGGTCGTCCTCGCCGACGTTCTCGACCTTCGCGCGCACGAAGTAGGGCCGCGACTTCTTGACGTTCTTGTCGAGCTTCCAGCCCTGGAAGGACTCCTTGAAGGAGGTCTTGCGCAGGTCGGTGACGGTGATGTCGAGGACACCCACGTCCTTCTGGTTGGGCTGGTAGGCCACCGTCGCGGAGTCGCCGACCTCGAGGGCGCTGCCCTGCTCGGTCAGCTCGACCCCGTCGGGCACCGGCAGGTAGGGCGTCTCCTCGGCACCGGCGGTGGGGTCGATCGTGGTGTCCTCACCCGGGGTCGGGCTCGACGACGACGACGCCTCGTCGGCGTCGTCGCCCGAGCAGGCGCCCAGGGCGCCGACCGTGAGGACCAGGGCGGCCAGGGGCGCGACCACGCGGGTGGCGCTCCCCCGGAGGGGGTGGCTGCTCAGCATCCGACCATTGTGCATGCGGCGCCTCACGCACCGAGGAACTTCTCGGCGAAGTACGCCGAGATCCGGTCCAGGCCGATGCGCTCCTGGGCCATCGTGTCGCGCTCGCGCACGGTCACGGCGTGGTCGTCGAGGGTGTCGAAGTCGACGGTGACGCAGAACGGGGTGCCGATCTCGTCCTGGCGGCGGTAGCGCTTGCCGATCGCGCCGGCGTCGTCGAAGTCGACGTACCAGTTGCGGCGCAGCTCGGTGGCCAGGTCGCGAGCCTTGGGCGAGAGGTCGGCGTTGCGGCTCAGCGGGAGCACCGCCACCTTGACCGGCGCCAGGCGCGGGTCGAGGCGCAGCACGGTGCGCTTGTCGACGCCGCCCTTGGTGTTGGGCGCCTCGTCCTCGGAGTAGGCGTCGACGAGGAAGGTCATCAGCGAGCGCGACAGGCCGGCCGCGGGCTCGATGACGTACGGCGTGTAGCGCTCGCCGGCGGCCTGGTCGTAGTACGACAGGTCCTTGCCGGAGTGCTTGGCGTGCGTCGAGAGGTCGAAGTCGGTGCGGTTGGCGATGCCCTCGAGCTCGCCCCACTCCGAGCCCGCGAAGCGGAAGCGGTACTCGATGTCGACGGTGCGCTTGGAGTAGTGCGACAGCTTCTCCTGCGCGTGCTCGTAGTGGCGCAGGTTGTCGGGGTCGATGCCCAGCTCGACGTACCACTTGGTGCGCTCGTCGATCCAGTGCTGGTGCCACTCCTCGTCCTCGCCGGGCTTGACGAAGAACTCCATCTCCATCTGCTCGAACTCGCGGGTGCGGAAGATGAAGTTGCCGGGCGTGATCTCGTTGCGGAACGACTTGCCGATCTGGGCGATGCCGAAGGGCGGCTTCATCCGCTGGCTGGTCACCACGTTGGCGAAGTTGAGGAAGATGCCCTGCGCGGTCTCGGGGCGCAGGTAGTGCAGGCCCGACTCGTCGTCGTGGACGCCGAGGTAGGTCTTGAGCAGCCCGGAGAACTGGCGCGGCTCGGTCCAGGCGCCGCGGGTGCCGCAGTTGGGGCAGGCCAGGTCGTCGAAGACGACGGTGTCGGGGTCGTCGATCCCCTTCTTCTCGGCGACCGCCTCCTGCAGGTGGTCGGCGCGGAAGCGCTTGTGGCACGACTGGCACTCGGTCAGCGGGTCGCTGAAGGTGTCGACGTGGCCGCTGGCCTCCCAGGTGCGGGTCGGCAGGATGACGCTGGAGTCGAGGCCCACGACGTCGTCGCGCATCTGCACCATGGACTTCCACCACTGGCGCTTGATGTTGTCCTTGAGCTCCACGCCGAGCGGGCCGTAGTCCCACGCCGAGCGGGTGCCGCCGTAGATCTCGCCGCAGGGGTAGACGAAGCCCCGGCGCTTGGCGAGGGAGACGACGCTGTCGACGACGGAGGGAGGCGGCTTGGCCACGGAGGGGCTCACTTTCGCGTGCAGGCGCACCGGCTGGCTGCCGGCGGGCGGGAGGATGTGCGGGAAGAGCTCAGCCTAACGACCGGGCGGCCGCCACGTTGAGGTCGGTCCCGGGCTCGACGAGCTCGTAGGCGCTGGCCTCGTCGATCGCCCTCGCGAGCAGGCGCACCGCGCCCATCTTGACGTCGTACGACGACAGCGCGCGGCGGTAGGCGCCCACGTGCTCCCAGCGCGTGGTCAGCACCCACAGCGTGGGCTCGTCGAGGTTGCACCCCACGGTGCCGTCGACGTAGCCGGGTCGGGCGGCGAGCACCGCGTGCGCGCTCTCGAGGTCGGCGCGGAACTGCACCGCCTCGTCCTCGGGGACGCGGAACCTGTTGACGACGAGCACGAGCCGACCCTAGCCCGGGAGCTCCAGGTAAAGGATATGGTCACCGTGTGCGGCAGCGCCTTCTCGAGACGGTGAGCTGGCGCGCGACGTCGGTCCACCTCCCCGGGGCTACCCCGGGGGCCACCGGTACGTCCGGGCACCGCACCGCGCGCGAGACGCTGCGCTCCGCTGCAGGTCCTCGCGCGCACGACGGGACAGGTCGGGCAGCGCTGCCGCACACCAGGCTCGAGGCTCCCGGACCGCTCGGGTGCCCGGAGGGGGCACGGTGAGGGACGACCTCGCGCACGCGCTGGCCGCGGGACTCCTCGCCGGGAGCTGGACGCAGCGCGGCCTGGTGGCCAGCGGCGCGGAGGTCCTGGGCAGTCGACGCCGGTGGCTGGACCGGCTGGCCCGGCACACGCTCGAGCTGTACCCGCGACCGCCCCTGGACCGCTCGCGGGAGCTGGCGCGCATCGTCGCCGCCTTCGTCGACGCCGACGCCGCGACGCGGCCGACCACCGCGCGGACGACCGCGGCGCGACCTGCGACCCGACCGGTCGTGGGCACCCGGATGCTCACCAACCGGTGGGGCCTGCCGACCCTGCACGACCTCGACGACCTCGCGGGGTGGCTCGGTCTCACCAGCAGCGAGCTGGAGTGGTACGCCGATCCGCGGCGCCTGGCCCGCACGACGAGCCAGGGGCGCCTGCAGCACTACCGCGTCAGCCACCGCGTCGCGTCGAGCGGGGCGATCCGGGTGCTGGAGGCCCCCAAGCTCGAGCTGAAGGGCATCCAGCGCCGCCTGCTCGACGAGGTGCTGTCCTCGGTCCCGCCGCACGAGGCGGCCCGGGGCTTCCGGCCGGGTGGCTCGGTGCGGACCTACGCGCTGCCGCACGCCGGGCGGCCGGTGGTGCTGCGCCTGGACCTGGAGTCGTTCTTCGCCAGCGTCACCGTCGCCCGCGTGTACGGGATCTGGCGCAGCGCCGGCTACCCGGAACCGGTGGCGCACCGCCTGTCGGGGCTGGTGACCAGCGTCCTGCCCCTGTCGCTGTGGCGCAGCGTGCCCAGGCCCGCCGACGACGCCCTCCTCGATGCGCACTGGCGGCTCGGGCGCCGGCTCGCCGCACCCCACCTCCCCCAGGGCGCCCCCACCTCGCCGGCCCTGGCCAACCTCGCCGCCTTCCGGCTCGACGTGCGACTGGGCGCCCTGGCCGGGTCGTGGGGCGGGCGCTACACGCGCTACGCCGACGACCTCGCCTTCTCCGGAGGCCGGTCCTGGGGCACGGGCACCTCGCGGCTGCTCGACGCGATCGAGGGGGTCGTGCGCGAGGAGGGCTTCCGCCTCAACCAGCGCAAGACCGGCGTGATGCCGCGCGGAGGGCGCCAGGTCCTCGGGGGTCTCGTGGTCAACGAGCGGCCCCGGGTCTCCCGCGTCGAGGTCGACCGGCTGCGGGCGATCCTGCACAACTGCCTCACCCACGGCCCCAGCACCCAGAACCGCGAGCGGCACCCGGCCTTCGCCCAGCACCTGCGGGGCAGGATCACGTGGGTCGCCCAGCACGATCCCGTGCGGGGCGCCCGGCTGCTGGCCCAGCACGACGCCGTCGACTGGAGCCGATGACCAGCGCCGTCCGCACCGCGCGATCCCGAATTGACAACGATTCTCAACTGACTGAGAATCGTTCTCATGACCTCCCGTCGCGCCCTGCTGCCCGCCACCGCCGCACTCGCTCTCGCCCTGAGCGGGTGCGGCGCCCTGACCTCGGACAGCACGTCCGGGTCGGAGGGCTCCGAGACGGTGGTGGCCGGCCTCTACCCGCTGCAGTACGTCGCGCAGCGCGTGGCCGGTGACGCCTTCGAGGTCGAGAACCTCACCCAGCCCGGCGGCGAGCCGCACGACCTCGAGCTCGGCATCGGCCAGACCGCCGCCCTCTCCGACGCCGCCCTGCTGGTCTACGTCGACTCCCTGCAGCCGGCCGTGGACGAGGCGGCCGAGGAGGTCAGCGGGACCGAGGTGCTCGACGCCGCGACCGTCGTCGACCTGATCCCCTTCGAGGACGAGCACTCCGACGAGGAGCACGAGGGCGAGGACGAGGACGACCACAGCGGCCACGACCACGGCGAGCTCGACCCGCACTTCTGGCTCGACCCGCTGCGGATGGCCGACCTCGGCGACGCGGTGGCCGAGCGGCTCGCCGAGATCGACCCCGACGAGGCGGACTCGTTCGAGGAGCGCGCCGCCGAGCTGCGCAGCGACCTCGAGACGCTGGACGGCGAGTACACCGAGGGCCTGGCGGGCTGCGAGATCCGCACCGTGGTGACCAACCACGACGCCTTCGGCTACCTCGAGGGCTACGACCTCGAGCTGGCCTCGATCAACGGCTTCTCCCCCGATGCCGAGCCGACGCCCGCCGCGCTCGCCGAGCTGCAGGACCTCATCGAGGACACCGGCATCACCACGGTCTTCTCGGAGAGCCTGGTCAGCCCCCAGGCCGCCGAGGTCCTGGCCGCCGACGCCGGCGTCGACACCGCGGTCCTGGACACCATCGAGGGCCTGACCGACGACACGGCCGACGAGGACTACCTTTCCCTCATGCGCTCCAACCTCGCCGCCCTCCAGGAGGCGAACCGTTGCTGAACCCCGATGCGGACCCGGTGGTCGAGCTGCGCGACGGCGCGGTGGTGCTCGGCGGTCGCCCCGTCGTGCGCCAGGTCGACCTCACCGTCCGGGCCGGGGAGTTCGTGACCCTGCTGGGCCCCAACGGCTCCGGCAAGTCGACACTGGTGCGCGCGCTGACCGGGCTCCGACCGCTGGAGCGCGGCTCGTTGGAGCTGTTCGGCATCCCGATGGGCTCCTTCCGCGACTGGCACCGCCTCGGCTACGTCCCGCAGCGGGCGAGCGCGGCCAGCGGCGTACCGGTCTCGGTGCGTGAGGTGGTCGCCTCCGGGCGGCTGACCCGTCGACGCGTGCTGTCGCTGCCCAGCCGCGCCGACCGGGCGGCCGTCACCGAGGCGCTCGAGGTCGTCGGGCTCGCCGACCGCGCGAAGGACAGCGTGGCCACGCTGTCCGGCGGCCAGCAGCAGCGGGTGCTCATCGCGCGCGCGCTGGCCGGAGGCCCCGACCTGTTCTTCCTCGACGAGCCGACCGCCGGGGTCGACCTGCCCAACCAGGAGGCCCTGGCCGAGGCGCTGGCCACCCTCTCGCGCTCGGGCAGCACGATCGTGCTGGTGACCCACGAGCTGGGGCCGCTCGCACCGCTCGTCGACCGCACCGTGGTGCTGCGCGACGGCCGCCTCGTCTACGACGGCCCGCCGCTCGACCTCAGCGACGCCCACGGGCACCACCACCACGACCTCGACGCGGGTCGCCACGACCACCACCCCGACGTGGTGGCCCCCTGGGACCGGGAGGACCACCGGCTGTGATCGATCTCCTCGGCTACGAGTTCATGCAGCGCGCGCTGCTCGCGGCGCTGGTCACCGGCCTGGCCGCCCCGGTCATCGGCACCTACCTGGTGCAGCGCCGGCTGGCGCTGCTCGGCGACGGGCTGGGCCACGTCGCCGTCACCGGCGTCGCACTGGGCCTGCTCACCGGGATCGCCCCGACCTGGACGGCCGTCGTGGTCGCCATCCTGGGCGCGGTGGCCATCGAGGTGATCCGCGACCGCGGCCACACCAGCGGCGACCTGGCGCTGGCCCTGCTCTTCTACGGCGGCCTGGCCGGCGGCGTCATGATCACCGGGCTCGCCGGGCAGACCGGCGCCACGCTGCAGCAGTACCTCTTCGGGTCGATCACCTCGATCTCCCTGACCGACATCTGGTTCACCCTCGCCCTGGCCGTGGTGATCCTCGGTCTCGGCCTGGGCCTGATGCCCCAGCTGTTCACCGTCGCCCAGGACCAGGACTTCGCCAAGGTGGCCGGGCTCAACGTGCGCGCCTACAACCTGCTGGTCGCCGTCCTGGCCGCGGTCACGGTCACGGTGGCGATGCGCACCGTGGGGCTGCTGCTCGTCTCGGCGCTGATGATCGTGCCGGTCGCCACGTCGCAGCAGCTGGCGCGCTCGTTCCGGGCCACGGTCGCCGGGGCCGTGGTGGTCGGCGCGGGTGCCGGCGTCGGCGGCCTGCTCGCGTCGGCGTACCTCTCGCAGTCCTACGGCCTCACGGTGCCGCCCGGGCCCGCGATCGTGCTGCTCGCGCTGGCCTGCTTCGTCGCGACCTGGCCGCTGGGCGTGCTGCTGCGCCGCCGTCAGCGACGTCGGGCGCCGTTCCCCGACGTGGCGCCCGACGAGCACGAGGTCACCGCCCACCACGACCACGAGCACGGCCCCGACTGCGGCCACCTCGCGGTCCCCCACGGCGACCACGTCGACTACGTCCACGACGGCCACCGGCACGCACCCCACGGGAAGCACTATGACGAGCACTGAGCGCCCCACACCGCCGTCGCCGGGCCTGCGTCCGACCCGTCAGCGGGTGGCGGTCGCCGAGGCGATGGCCAGCTTCGACGACTTCCGCTCGGCCCAGGAGATCCACGACCTGCTGGGCAGGCGGGGCGAGACCGTCGGGCTGGCCACGGTCTACCGCACCCTGCAGCGCCTGGCCGACGCGGGCGAGATCGACCGGCTGCTCACCGAGGGTGGCGAGGCCATCTACCGCGCCTGCTCGGCGACCCACCACCACCACCTGGTGTGCCGCTCCTGCGGACGCACGGTCGAGGTCGAGGGCCCGGCGGTGGAGAGCTGGACCCGGTCGATCGCGGCCGAGCACGGCTACGACGAGGTCAGCCACACCCTCGAGATCTTCGGCACCTGCCCCGCCTGCCGGGCCTGAGCACCCGGGCGTCGCCTAGGGTCGACGGCGTGCAGGTCGTGGTGATGGGTGTCTCCGCCACCGGCAAGTCGAGCGTCGCCGAGCGCGTGGCCGAGTCGCTGGGGTGGGGCTTCACCGAGGGTGACGACCTGCACCCGCGCGCCAACGTGGCCAAGATGGAGGCCGGCGACCCGCTCACCGACGCCGACCGGTGGCCCTGGCTGACCCGGGTGGGCGAGGCGATGGCCGCCAACGAGCGCGACGGCCACCACGGCGTCGTCACCTGCTCGGCGCTCAAGCGCGCCTACCGCGACCGGCTGCGCGGGCACGTGCCCGACCTGTGGTTCCTGCACCTGCACGCGCCGACCGAGGTGCTGGCGGAGCGGATGGCCCAGCGCACCCGCCACTTCATGCCGACCTCCCTGCTCACCTCGCAGATCGAGACCCTCGAGCCGCTCGGCGACGACGAGGCCGGCCGCGTCGTCGACGTCACCCCGCCCCTCGACGAGGTCGTGGCGGCCGCGCTCGACGCGCTCGCCGCACACCGCCACGACGTACGCCGCTCGTAGGCCCAAACGCCGGTCGACGGCACCCTGACACCCGACGAGCACCAGCCTCGCCCTCGGGGCCGAGACGTCCCGCAGGGACGGTCCACAGGTGTCCCGAAACCCTTGACTCGAACACGTGTTCTAGTAAAATGGGTTCATGGCCACCCAGGAGCTGGAGCGCTGCGACACCGCCGACGCGGTGCTCGCCTACGCCCGCTCCCAGCGCGCCGCCCGCGACGCCGCCGAGGTCGCGATGTACGAGGCGACCTGCACCTGGGCGGCGATGCACACCACCTCCGACCCGGCCCGCGCCGCGGTGCTGCCCGGCACCGACCTGCAGGTCAGCATCGCCGGACCGGGTGCCCCGTCGGTCTCCGAGTTCGCAATCGTCGAGTACGGCACCGCCATCGGCCTCTCCGCCGACGCCGCGGTGGGCTACGTCGCCCACGTGGTCGAGGCCCGCTACCGCCTCCCCCGCCTCCACGGCGCGGTCACCGCCGGTCGGGTGCCGGTGTGGCGGGCCCGCCGCATCGCCGAGGCCACCCTCGCCCTGCCCGCCGAGGCCGCCGAGTGGGTCGACCGGCACCTCGCCGGTGTCGCGGCCACCTGCTCCTACGCCGCCCTGGCCCGCCTCATCGAGGAAGCCCTGTGCCGCTTCGACCCCGAGACCGCCGAGGACAACCGCGCCAAGGCCGCCGAGGACCGCAGGCTCGACATCCACCTCGACACCGCCACCCGCGGCGGCGCCTGCATCGAGGGCACCGCCGACATCACCGGCTGCCTCGACCTCGCCGACGCCCTCGACCTCGAGAACGCCGTGGCCCGCGAGGCCCGCAACCTCGCCCTCGCCGGCTCCGACCAACCACTCGACGTACGCCGCTCCCAAGCCCTCGGCATCCTCGCCCGCACCCAGACCACCCTCGACCTCACCAGCGACTCCCTCGACACCGGTGGTTGCCACACGGTTGCTGAGGAGGTTGCGCAGCAACCGTCTCGAAGCACCGCCCGGCAGGTCGTGCTCAACATCCACCTCACCGACACCGCCCTGGCCGGCACCGACCCCACCACCTGCCGGATGGGTGCCGACCCGTTCGCACCCTCCGCCGGGCTGCACCTGGCCCGCGTCGAGGAGACCCGCAGCTTCATCACCACCGACCAGCTCGCCCAGTGGCTCCGCGTGCCCGGCACCCACATCTCCTACCGCACCATCACCGGTGGCGGCCTCGACCCCGAGGCCTACGAGCACCCCTTCCGCGCCACCCAGCCGGGCAACATCGAGCACCTCAACACCAAGCCCACCGGTCAGGTCACCGCCGAGGACATCCGCCGCTTCGCCAGCGCACCCGACCTACGACCCCACCCCCGCCGGCCCCTCGACCTGGCCGAGGAGATCACCACCCCCGGCTACGCCCCCAGCGACCGGCTCGCCGAGCAGACCCGCCAACGCCACCCCCGCTGCGTCTTCCCGCACTGCACCCGCCGCGCCCGACGCCGCCGACCCGACGAGACCCACGCCGACCTCGACCACATCACCACCTACGACCCCGACGGCCCACCCGGCCAGACCACCACCGCGAACCTGGCCACCCTCTGCAGGCGCCACCACCGCGCCAAGACCCACACCGCGTGGACCTACCGCCCCACCCCCACCGGCTTCGTGTGGACCAGCCCGCACCGCTACCAGTACCTCGTCGAGCCGCGAGGCACCACCGACCTCGGCCGGCCACCACTCACCAGACCGCCGACCCGGCCCGTCTGAACCAGCCGACTCGCCGCACCCCCGCCGCAGCACCAGCGCGACGGGGGTACCGGCACGCCCGGACCGTCAATGCGTACGCGTGAGCCCAGGCCGCGGACTTGTCAGGGAAGTCCTGCGCTTGATGGGTGTTGCAACCCCTGGCAAGCGCATGAGTCCCCGGCCGGCTAGGCGTTGGGCAGCGCGCCGCCGTAGCGGCGGTCGCGGGACGCGTAGGTCTCGATGGCCGACCACAGCGCGCGCCGGTCGACGTCGGGCCAGAGCACGTCGGTGAAGACCATCTCGGCGTAGGCGGCCTGCCAGAGCATGAAGTTGGACAGCCGCTGCTCGCCGGAGGTGCGCCAGACCATGTCGGCGTCGGCGAGGTCGGGCAGGTAGAGGTGGCGCGCCAGCGTCTTCTCGGTGATCTTCTCGGGGTCCAGCCGGCCCGCCGCGACCTCGCGGCCGATCGCCCGGGCCGCGTCGGCCAGCTCGGCGCGACCGCCGTAGTTGACGCACATCGTCAGCGTCAGCACGTCGTTGTCGCGGGTCATCTCCTCGGCCGCCTGCAGCTCCTTGACCACCGAGCGCCACAGCCGCGGAGTGCGCCCGGCCCAGCGCACCCGCACGCCCAGCTCGTGCATCTCGTCGCGTCGGCGCCGGATGACGTCGCGGTTGAAGCCCATCAGGAAGCGCACCTCGTCGGGCGAGCGCGACCAGTTCTCGGTCGAGAACGCGTAGGCCGACACGGCCTTGACCCCGATCTCGATGGCGCCCTCGACCACGTCGAAGAGCGAGCTCTCCCCCATCTCGTGCCCGCGCGTGCGGGGCAGCCCCCGCTGCTTGGCCCACCGGCCGTTGCCGTCCATGACGATGGCCACGTGCTCGGGCACGAGCTCGCGCGGCAGCACGGGCGCGGTGGCGCCCGAGGGGTGCGGGGTGGGCGTTCGTACGGCGCGTCTCACGCCCCGGAGCCTACGGCGCCACCGCCGCGCGGCAGCAGCACCCGCGCCCGCAGACCGCCGCCCGGGGCGTCGTCGAGCTCGATGCGCCCGTCGTGGGCGGCCACGATGTCGCGGGTGATCGCCAGGCCCAGCCCGACCCCGGGGAGCACCTGGTCGCGGGCCGCCCGGGTGCGGAAGAACCGCCCGAAGACCTGGTCACGCTCGGCGGGGGCGATCCCGGGGCCGGTGTCGCTGACGCAGACCTCGAGCTCGTCGTCGCCGGGCACAAGCTCGACCCGCACCTGCCCACCGGCGGGGGTGTGCTTGAGCGCGTTGGAGAGCAGGTTGTCGACCACCTGCCGCACCCGCTGGGAGTCGACGTACGCCGCCACCTCCCCGGCGGCGCAGCCCACCAGCTCGACCTGCCGCGCGGCCGCGACGGGGCGGGCGGCCTCGACCTGCTCGCGCACCAGCGCCGCGAGGTCCACCGTCGCCCGCTGCACCGCGGTCGGGCTCGCGTCGGCCACGGCGGTGGAGAGGAGGTCGGCCACCAGCCGCTCCAGGCGATGGGCGTTGCGCTCGGCGATCTCGAGGTGGCGCACCGCCTGCGCAGGCAGGTCCGCACGCTCGAGCAGCACGTCGAGGTAGCCCGCGATCGAGGTCAGCGGCGTGCGCAGCTCGTGGGAGACGGAGGCCACGAAGGCGTCCTTGACCTCCATCGCCTCCATGAAGTCGGTGACGTCCTTGTAGGCCAGCGCCGAACCCGTCTGGCGGCCGCTCTCGTCACGGATCGAGCGCGCCGAGACCGACAGCGCACGCCGCTCGGCCCCCTGCCCGACCCAGATCCGGATGTCGTCGAACTCCTCGCCGAGCCGAGCCCGGTGGGTCGGCATCTCGTCGCGGGCCATCACGGTGACCGCGTCGGCGTGGCGCACCTGTCCCAGCTGTCCGGCGGTGCCGTCGTGGCCGTCGGGGAAGGCCAGCGCCATGAAGTCCTCGTGCCGCTTGTTGCGGCCCACGTAGCGACCCTGCTCGTCGAGCAGCAGCAGCCCCACGTCGACGGTGTCGAGGATCGCCTCGGCCGTGCGCCGCTGGTGCTCGATCGTGTCGAGCGCGGCGGCGAGCTCGCGACCCCGCCGCTCGGCCTCGTCGCGCTCGGCGCCGATCCGTCGTGCGCCCGCGCCCAGCACCAGCCCCGACGCGACCGCGACCAACGGGGCGAGCAGCGCCCGGGGTCGGACACTCATCGACGTGCCTCCTTCCACGGGCACACCCTGGCAGACCGTGGGCGCGGCGCGGACCAAACGCGCAGCTCGGGAACTCGCGGGACGGACCCGCTCAGCGCTCGACGTAGGCCAGCGACCTCAGCCCGCGCTCGACGTGCCAGGCCAGGTAGGCCGCCACCAGTCCGCTGGCCTCCTTGCGGGTGCGTTGGTCGGCCTGGGCCACGACCGGCCAGTCGCCGGCCAGCAGGGCGCCGAGCAGCTCGACGGTCGCCGCGGCCGGCCCGGCGGAGCCCGGCAGCCGGCAGGTGCTGCAGAGCATCCCGCCCATCGAGGGGTTGAACCACCGGTGCGGCCCCTCGACCCCGCAGCGTGCGCAGTGGTCGAAGGACGGCGCGTAGCCGGCCACCGACAGCGACCGCAGCAGGTAGGAGTCGAGCACCTGGCCGGGGCCCTTGTCGCCGGCCATCATCGCGCGCAGCCCGCCGACCAGCAGCAGGAAGTGCTGGGTGGCCGGATCCTTCTCCTCGGTGACCAGTCGCTCGGCGGTCTCCAGCATCACCGTGCCCGCGGTGTAGCGCTCGTAGTCGGCGCCCAGCCCGCTCGCGAAGGGTGTCAGCGTCTCGGCCTGCGTGATGGTGTCGAGGTTGCGCCCGTCGGCGAGCTGCAGGTCGACGTGGGTGAAGGGCTCCAGGCGCGAGCCGAACCGCGACGTCGTACGTCGTACGCCGCGCGCGACGGCGCGCACCCGCCCGTGCTGGCGGGTCAGCAGGGTGATGATGCGGTCGGCCTCGCCCAGCTTGTGGGTGCGCAGCACGACCGCCTCGTCGCGGTAGAGAGGCACTCGGCCATTCTGCCTGGTGGGTGCCCGCGGGTGGGGCCACCCGCCGCTCAGGCGCGGCGCGAGCGCCTCGTGCTCGAGCGCCAGGTGGCCTGGCAGAAGTCGACCGCGACCTGGTCGAGGCGCTGCGGCGAGCGGCGCCACTCCACGATCGAGCGCGCCCGCACGAACTCGGCGGCCGGCATCTCCTCGGCCAGCAGGGCGGCGTCGGCGGCCGGGTGGACGGGGTCGCGGGGGTGGCCCACCACGAGGGTCGGCACGGTGATGGCGCGCCGCTCGGCTGCCGACGGGGCGACCCGTCCGAAGAAGAGCCCGTGCACCACCGCGGCCACGACGTCGGCGCGCTGGTCGAGGGTGTCGAGGCCGATCCCGGCCCAGAACGGCACCAGCCCGCGCGGCACCGGCCGGGTCAGGCGGCGCAGCGTGTTGATCGTGAACGGCGCGAAGCGCGCCGTCATCAGCAGCGGCCCGAAGGCCACGATCGCGGCCTCCAGCGCGTTGTCGAGCACCGGCATCTCGAGCAGCAGCCCGCGCACCCGCTCGGGCGCGGTGGCGGCGACCTCGAGGGAGACGTTCGCACCCAGCGACGTGCCGCCGACCACGGCCTGCGCGACGCCCAGGTGGTCGAGCAGGGCGACCACCTGGTCGGCGAAGGCGCTGACCGAGTAGGCCTGCGGGTCGGCGGGCCGGTCGGAGCGGCCGTGCCCGAGCAGGTCGAGGGTCACGACGTGGAAGCCGTCGGCGGCCAGGCGCCGCGCCAGGGGCTCGTGCATCCGCCGCGGCATCAGCTGGCCGTGCAGCAGCACCACCCACGAGTCGCCGCCGCCGTACTCGGTGAACTCGAGACGGTCGCGAGAACCCTCGGAGTCGAGGAAGAACTGACCGATGTGCTCGGAGACCAGCATGGGCCCAACCTAGGGCAAAGACTGCCGGCCGGCGCCGGTTGTCCGCCGCCACGCCGGGCGTTCGCCGGACCGCACCGCCCGCACGGGTGATGATGACGTCATGCCGACGACGCGCCGAGCGCACCTCAGCGCGCCCTGGAGCGCGCTGGTCCTCGTCGCGGTGTACGCCGTCGGGCTGGGCTCGGTGGTGCTGCGCCCCGACGACAACCCGGTCGCGGTGTGGTGGCCGGCCGCCGGCCTCTCGGTGGTCCTGGTGGCGCTGACCCGCCCCGGGCGCCGCGAGCTGCTGCTCGTGGCGCTCGCGCTCGTGGTGGCCACGGGCCTCTCCAACCTCACCGGAGGGCGGTCGTGGCAGGTCTCCGCGTTCTTCGGCGTCGCCAACACCGCCGAGGCGCTGGTGGCCGGGCTGCTGCTGCGCGCCAGCACCGCCGCCGGGGCCCCACGGGTCGGCGACCTGCGTGACCTGCTGCGCCTGGTGGTCGCCACCGTGCTCGGTGCCGCCACCATCGCCCTGATGCTCCTGGTCGCTGCCGGCCCCCTCGACCTCGGTGTGCCCGTCGAGGTGGCCCGCACCGTGTTCACCTCGCACGCCGCGGCCGTGCTGCTGGTCGTGCCCGCCGCGCTGGTGCCGCGCCGCCCGCGGACCCGGACCGGCTCCGCCGAGCAGACCGAGCCCCGCGGCGCCGCCCGTCTCGAGCTGCCGGCCCAGGTGGCTGCGACCGCCCTGGCCACCGCTGCCGTCTTCCTGCCCCAGGACGCGCTGCCCCTGACCTTCGTGCCGCTGGTGCCGCTGACCTGGGCCGCGCTGCGGCTGGGCCCGCGCCTGACCGCCCTCGAGCTCGTCGTCTTCGCCGGCACGGTCACGGTGCTGACCCAGCGCGCCGAGGGCCCCTTCGCGGGCAACGGCCTGGGACCGGTGGCGGCCGCGGGGATCGCCCAGGCCTACCTGGCCTGCGCGGTGCTGCTGACGCTCCCGCTGGCCCTGCTGCTCGACGAGCGCAACCGGCTCTTCGACGCCATCCGGTCCGAGCGCCGGCTCTTCCGCGCCAACTTCACCGACTCGCTGGTCGGCCAGCTGCTGCTGCGCCAGACCGCGGCCGGGCTGGTCGTCGACGAGGCCAACCAGACCGCCGTGGACCTGCTGGGCCGCCCCCACGACGACCTGGTCGGGTGCGACGTGGACGAGGTGGTCGTGGTCGAGGGTGGCTCGGGGCTGGCCGCGCGCCTGCGCGGCACGGGTGCCGGCTGGCGCGGCCAGGGCAGCGTGGTGGGTCGCCGCGACGCCCGGCTCAGCATCTCGGTGAGCCGGATCTCGGCGGGCGCCGACAGCCCGGTCTGGTCGGTGCAGCTGCTCGACGTCACCGCCGAGCAGCTCGCGCACCGCCGCCTGATGGACGCCGAGAAGCTCACCAGCGCCACCCTCGACACCACCGCGTGCATCATCCTCGTCACCGACCTCGAGGCCCGGATCGTGCGGGTCAACGCCGCCACCACCGAGATGACGGGCTACACCGAGGCCGACCTGGTGGGCCGGCGCCTGTGGGAGACCACGCTGGCCCCCGACAGCGCCCACGACCTCGAGACGCTCTTCCTGTGGCCCAACCGCTCCGGGGCCCCGGTCGTGCGCGAGCACGACGCGGTGGCGCTGGGCGGCGAGCGGCGCCGCATCCTGTGGAGCAACAACATGGTCCGCGACGAGGAGGGCCTGCCGGCGTACGCCGTGCTGACCGGCATCGACGTGACCACCGAGCGGGCCAGCGCCGGCCTGGTCACCCACCTGATGCAGGCGGCCGTCTCGACCGCCATCGTCGGGCTCGACGCGCGGGGCCGCATCAGCGTGGTCAACTCGGGCGCCGAGCACCTGCTGCGCCGCGAGTCGGTCGACCTGGTGGGCCTCCCGTTCACGATGCTCCTCGACCCCGAGCAGCTGCAGGAGCGCCTGGGCTGCGCCGACCACGACGCGGTCTTCGCCGCGCTGACCGCCTCGCTCGGCGAGGAGGAGCAGCCCAGCCGCGACTGGTGGTGGGTCGACGGCGAGGGTGAGCGCCGCGTGGTGTCGATGTCGCTGTCGGCGACCGGCAGCGAGGTCAGCGCCCAGGTCGGGTTCCTGTGCGTGGGCCGCGACGTCACCGAGCAGCGCCGCACCCAGGACCTCGTGGTCGCCGCCCTCGAGAAGGAGCGCACCGCCGTCGAGCGGCTGCAGGCCATCGACGAGGCCAAGAACGAGTTCGTCTCGACCGTCTCGCACGAGCTGCGCACCCCGGTGACCAGCATCGTCGGCTACACCGAGCTGCTGCAGGACGGCACGCTGGTGGCGCCCGCCGACGACCAGCTGCCGCTGCTCGACAGCATCGCGCGCAACGGCCAGCGCCTCATCGTGCTGTGCAACGACCTGCTGCTGCTCTCGGGGCTCGACTCGGGCGAGGTGAGCTGGCAGGCCGAGGAGGTCGACCTCGCCGGCCTGCTCGAGGCGGTGCAGGAGGCCACCGCGGCGCTGCTGGTCGGACGCGACCTGGACGTCACGTGGCAGCGCCCGCCGCACCCCGTCGTGACGCTCGGCGACGGCGCGCAGCTCGAGCGGGTGATGCTCAACCTGGTCGCCAACGCACTGAAGTTCACCGAGGACGGCGGGGTGGTGCGGGTGCACCTGGACACCTCCCCGGGCGAGGCGGTCCTGGTCGTCAGCGACACCGGCATCGGCATCCCGCTCGAGGAGCAGGACGGCCTCTTCGAGCGCTTCTTCCGCTCCTCCACCGCCCAGGAGCAGGCCATCCAGGGCACCGGGCTGGGGCTGTCGATCGTGGCCTCGGTGGTGCAGGCGCACGGCGGGTCGATCGCCGTGCGCTCCGCCCACCTCGAGGGCAGCACCTTCACGGTGCGGCTGCCGCTGCAGGCCTGAGCCTCAGGCGCGGTTGACCGCGCTGATGACCGCCTTCAGCGAGGCGGTGACGATGTTGGCGTCGACCCCCACGCCCCAGAAGATCCGGTCGCGCACCGAGCACTCGACGTACGCCGCCGCGAGGGCGTCGCCACCGGAGGACAGCGCGTGCTCGTGGTAGTCGAGCACCCGCACGTCCCACTCCTGCGGCAGCTCGTTGAGCGCGCCCACGAACGCCGCGATCGGGCCGTTGCCGGTGCCCTCGAGGGTGCGCATCTCGCCCTCGACCTCGACGTTGACGGTGAGCGCGTCCTTCTCGCCGGCCGCCGAGCTGGTGTGCACGGAGTCGAGGCTCAGCGGGCTCTCGCGGTCGAGGTACTCGGAGCGGAAGACGTCCCAGATCGCCTCGGGCGTCATCTCGCCGCCGTCGGCGTCGGTGCGCTGCTGGACCACCCGGCTGAACTCGATCTGCGCGCGACGCGGCAGGTCGAGCTTGTGCTCGGCCTTGAGCACGTAGGCCACGCCGCCCTTGCCGGACTGGCTGTTGACCCGGATGACCGCCTCGTAGGTGCGCCCGACGTCCTTGGGGTCGATCGGCAGGTACGGCGCCTCCCAGGGCAGCGAGCCGACCGGCACGCCCTGCTCGGCGGCCTGGCGGTCGAGGTCCTCGAGCCCCTTCTTGATGGCGTCCTGGTGGGAGCCGGAGAAGGCGGTGTAGACGAGGTCGCCGGCGTAGGGGTGGCGCGGGTGGACCGGCAGCTGGGTGCAGTACTCGACCGTGCGGCGGATCTCGTCGATCCCGCCCTCGACGGCGAAGTCGATCATCGGGTCGACGCCCTGGCTGAAGAGGTTCATGCCCAGCGTCACCAGGCACACGTTGCCGGTGCGCTCGCCGTGGCCGAAGAGGCAGCCCTCGACCCGGTCGGCGCCGGCCATCATCGCCAGCTCGGTGGCGGCCACGGCGGTGCCGCGGTCGTTGTGCGGGTGCAGCGAGATCACCGTGTTCTCGCGCCGGGTGAGCTGGCGCGAGAACCACTCGATCTGGTCGGCGTACACGTTGGGGGTGGAGACCTCGATCGTCGCGGGCAGGTTGAGGATGATCTCGCGCCCGTCCTCGGGCTGCCACACGTCGCTGACGGCCTCGCAGACCTCCAGCGAGAACGGCAGCTCGGTGGAGGTGAAGATCTCGGGGCTGTACTCGTAGCCGATCACGGTCATGTCGAGCACCTGCTCGCCGTGCTTCATCACCATCTCGGTGCCCCGCACCGCGATGTCCTTGACCTCGTCGCGGCTGGCCCCGAAGACCACGCGCCGGAACATCGGCGCCAGCGCGTTGTAGAGGTGGATGTTGGCGCGCGGCACCCCGACCAGCGACTGGACGCTGCGCTCGATGAGGTCCTCGCGGGCCTGGGTGAGCACCGAGATCGTGACGTCGTCGGGGATCCGGTCGCCCTCGATGAGCTGGCGCACGAAGGAGAAGTCGGTCTCGCTGGCCGACGGGAAGCCGACCTCGATCTCCTTGTAGCCCATCTGCACCAGCAGGTCGAACATGCGCATCTTGCGCGCCGGCGTCATCGGGTCGATGAGGGCCTGGTTGCCGTCGCGCAGGTCGGTCGAGAGCCAGCGGGGGGCCTGCTCGATCGTGCGGGAGGGCCAGGTGCGGTCGGGCAGGTCGATCGGCGGGAACGGGCGGTACCGCTCGACCGGCATCCCGCTGGGCTTCTGCGCCGAGCGGATGGTGGAGAAGGGGCTGACGATGTCACTCACGATGGTGGTCCTCGCTGGTGGTCCGGGGGTCTGGCACGGCGGCCGGCGCGCAGGACGAACACTCCGCAGCGAGGGGGTCCGGCTCTGGCTCAGACCTCGCTGCGGCAGCGAAGGAGGAGGTGCTGTCGCATCATGGTCACCACAGACTAGCGCACCCCGCCCGGGCCGGGTCGCAGCCGTCCACGGCCCGAGCGCCCCGCCGTTCCCGGGTCGAGAATCACCCGTAGAGGTGAGCCTCGACGCGCCTGCGCGACCGGTCGCGTTGACTACCTTGCCTTCTCGTGAACGAGCCGAGCGCCCTGCCCGCCCCGCGCTCGCGCCGTCCGCTCCGGGTCCGGGTCGTCGACGAGCCCGAGCTGGTCACCCGGGGCATCGAGGCGATGCTGCGCCCGTACGCCGACCGCGCACGGCTGGCCGACGACGGCACCCACGACGAGGCGAACGACGGGACCCCGGGCCTCGACGTGGTGCTCTGCGACCCGTTCCCGGTGCCCCCGGCCGCCCGCGGCGGCCGCGACGTCCTGGGCCGGCTCGCCGGCCACGCCCCGGCCCGGGTGCTGGTCTTCAGCTGGCACACGCACCCGGTGGGGGTGCGGCAGGCGCTCGACGCGGGCGCGCACGGCTACCTCGGCAAGACCGCCAGCGGGGCCGAGCTGCTCGCCGCGCTCGAGGCGGTGGCGCGCGGCGAGCGGCCGACCCCCGACCTGCACCCCCGGCGCCCCGGCGTCGACTTCCCGGGGCTGAGCACCCGCGAGTCGGAGGTGCTGGCGCTGATCTGCGAGGGGCTGAGCAACCAGGAGGTCGCCGAGAGGCTCTTCGTCAGCGTCAACTCGGTCAAGACCTACATCAGGCAGGTCTACGGCAAGACCGGGGTCACCCGGCGCACCCAGGCCGTGGCCTGGGCGCACCGGCACGGCTGGCTGGGCTGAGCCACGGTCCGGCCCGCCCGGCTACGGTGGCGCCATGGCCCGGCTCCTGGTGGTCCACCACTCCCCCACCCCGACGCTGCGCTCGCTCAGCGAGGCGGTCGTCGCCGGCACCCGTGACGAGTCGATCACCGGTGTCGAGGTGGTGGTGCGCGAGGCCCTCGAGGCCGGCGCCGACGACGTGCGTGCCGCCGACGGGTTCCTGCTCGGCACGCCCGCCAACTTCGGCTACATGTCCGGGGCGCTGAAGCACTTCTTCGACACGATCTTCCTGCAGTCCGGCGGCGACCTGGGCCAGGACGGAGCCGCCGGGCAGGGCGAGGCCAGCGGCAGCCGACGCCCCTACGGGCTGTGGGTCCACGGTCGCTACGACACCACGGGTGCGGTGCGCTCGGTGAGCAGCATCGTGCAGGCGCTGTCCTGGCGGCAGAGCGCCGAGGTGCTGGAGGTCCTCGGCGACGTCGACGAGACCGGGCTGGAGCGGGCCTACGAGCTCGGCGGCACCCTCGCGGCGCTGCTCAGCCAGGACTGAGCGCACCGACCACGGGGCGGCTAGGATCGCCCCGCCCGACGCCCGATCCTGGAGTCGGCCCCCGCAGCCCCGACCGACCCGCCACTGGAGACCACGTGCGCCACCCGAGCCGGACCACGGCGCTCGCCGGCGCCGCCACCGTGCTGGCCCTGGCGCTCTCGGGCTGCACCGGCTCGGCCGGCTCCGGCGACGCCCGCGGCGCGGGCGCCACCCAGGGCCGCAACCCCGACCCCGCCCTCGTCGACTCCACCGCGGTCCCCGAGCTGGGCCAGTGCCGCAACCTGCGCCCCGAGGACGTCGCGCTGCCGGCCAACGCCACCGCCGCGGTCGACTGCACCGAGGAGCACACCGCCCAGACCTACGCGGTGGGCACCCTGCCCGACAAGCTGCACGACGCGGCGTACGACTCCGAGGAGCTGGGGGCCTGGGCCTACAAGACGTGCTCGAAGGGGCTGATGGCCTTCCTCGGCGCCGACGAGTCGTCGGTGATGCGCACCATCGTGACCTGGTCGTGGTTCCGCCCCTCCGAGGCCGCCTGGGACGAGGGCGCGCGGTGGTACCGCTGCGACGTCATCGGCGGCGGCGGCGAGGGCGTCGACTACCGGCCGCTGCCCAAGACCGCCGAGGGCCTGCTGATCGGGCTGCCGCCCGACGAGTGGATGGTCTGCGCAAACGGCCCGGCCGTGGCCGGCTCGCCGAAGGTGCCCTGCTCGGAGAAGCACACCTGGCGCGCGGTCACCACGATCAAGGTCGGCGAGCCCGGCGACGACTACCCGGGCGACCGGGTCGTCGAGGTGACCAGCCGCGACTTCTGCTCCGACTCCGTGGCCGCCTGGCTCGGTTACCCGCTCGAGTACGACTTCGGCTTCACCTGGTTCAAGCAGGCCGAGTGGCAGGTCGGCAACCGCCGTTCGGTGTGCTGGGCGCGCACCTCGTCGTGAGACGGGGTCCACGCCACGGTGCCGCCACGCTGGTCGTGGCGGTGGCGTTGGCGCCCGTGCTGGCGGCCTGCACCGCCGACGATCCCGCCCCGGGCCCCGACGCCGCGAGCGCCTCCGGCACCGCCCCGTCCTCGTCCGCCGCCGCGCCGTCCGAGCGCGCCGAGCCGGCGGAGCAGGCGGAGCCGGTCGAGCCGCCACCCACCGCCACCTGCTACCGCCTGTCGTACGACGATGCCGTGGCGCCGCCCACGTCGGCGCCCCCCGGGCGGGG
>NZ_JBDYKJ010000079.1:0-20860 GCF_040012395.1 Nocardioides sp. 31GB23
AGTAAGCGACAAGACGCAAGGCGACCTCAGCCACGCCCAGTTCCCCCGGGCCGCTTCAGTCTTACGGAAGGCGACCTCATCATCGGGCTGAACCGCTCCGCGATCGGCACTCTGGTCGAACGCACCACCAGGTACACGATGCTCGTGCACCTGCCCCGTGCCGAGGGCTACGGGATCGTTGCGCCCACGAAGAACGGTCCACCGCTGGGCGGCTACGGCGCGGTCGCGATGAAGGACGCCCTCGCCACGACGATGACGACCCTGCCAGAGCAGCTGCGTCGCACGCTGACCTGGGACCGCGGCAAGGAACTGTCCCAACACGCCCAGTTCAAGAGCGAGACCGGGATCGCGGTCTACTTCGCCGACCCCCACTCGCCCTGGCAGCGGGCCACCAACGAGAACCACACGGCCTGCGGCGCCAGTACTTCCCCAAGGGCACCGACCTGTCCCGGTGGGAGCGCACGAGATGCAGGCCGTCGAAACAGCCCTCAACAACCGACCCCGCAAAACCCTGGAAGGGAAGACGCCGGCCGAAGCCCTCAACGAGCACCTACAGTTGCTTTCCCAAGGCGGTGTTGCTTCCACCGGTTGAACCTGGTTCGAGCGATTCGCTACACCGAGCGACTCGCGGAAGCAGAGGCCGTCGCGTCGGTCGGATCGCGGGGCGATTCTTACGACACGCGATGGCAGAGGCGCTCAACTCGCTGTTCAAGACCGAGTGCATCCGCAACCCGGTCATGCGGCCGAAGGGCGGCTGGAAGACGTCGGCGACGTCGAGATCGCGGTCGCCGAATACGTCGACTGGTTCAACCACAGGCGCCTGCACGGCGAGCTCGGACTTGTCCCGCCCGCCGAGTTCGAAGGCAACCACTGGGCCAGCATCACCCCCGGAGCACTACCCTCAAGAACTCGTCCCGACCGGGACTGGATCCAAGTAATCGAGCCTCCACGAAACCCGGGGCGATTCACTCCCACAGTCGAGAACAATCGGGGGACGACGTCGGGGGACGAGGGGTACCCAGCAGGCCATCCGTGCCTGTCACGGTACCGGCGGCCTGCGGCTGGCTGCGCCCTGTGTGAACCTGAACGGGACAATGATTGGGTGTCAATCAAACCGGGGGCAGTCCCCCGGGGTGCACCAGCCAGTGTTCAGTTGAGTTGAGCCATGCATCGAGAACTGGGAAGGACACACAGCTAGCCGACCGAGCACCCGGCGGCCTCCCGGTCGTCGTGCCCACACGACAGGGATCCCCACGACCGTCCGCCGAGACGCATCGAGCAGATAACACGACTTCCAACTCGCGAACTACGTTCCAACCTGCTAGACCGTCAGGATGTGGACGCTGCCGGCTGCCGCGTCCAGCCCGGTGGCGACGCCACCCAGCATCTGGGCAAGGCCGACCTTGGCGCCAGGTACCTGGCTGGCTCCGCTGCGCCCGCGCAGCTGGTCGGTGATGTCGCAGATGACCCGGACGCCGGATGCGGCCAGCGGGTGGCCGAGGGACAGCAGCCCACCGCTCGGGTTCACGGGGATGCGCCCGCCTAACGAGGTGGCGCCGGAGCGCAGCAGACCCACGCCATCACCGCGCGCGCACAGCCCCAGGTCCTCGTAGTGGACGATCTCTTCGCTCGCGAAGGCGTCGTGCAACTCGACGACGTCCACGTCGGAGGGCGCCACACCGGCCTGCTCGTAGGCGAGGGCCGCCGCCCGCGCACCGAGCTCGAGGGTCGTGATGTCGGAGCGCCGGAAATCGTAGTCGCCCGAGATCAGCGCTGATCCAGCGACGCGGACCGGTGCTTCGGCGTACTTCTTCGCCACGTCGGCGGACGCCATGACCACGGCGGCAGCCCCGTCGGTGTTGGGGCAGCACTGGAGCAGCGTGATGGGGTCGGCGATCATCCGGGAGGCCAGTACTTCTTCGACGGTGAAGCGCTTCTGGTACTGCGCTCGCGGGTTCAGGGCACCGAAGTCATGCGCCTTGACCGACACCTGGGCGAAGTCCTCAGGTGTCGCGCCGTGGGTCGCCATGAGACGTTGCGCCTGAAGCGCGAACAGTACGGGCATGCTGAGTCCGAGCTGACCGTCGAGGTCGTCCCTGTCCGGCGGGATCAGCTTCCCGGCGATCGGACTCGTGGTCATCGACTCGACACCGATGGCGATGCCGAGGTCGACGAAGCCGGCGGCGATGTCCTTGTAGAGGCTGCGGATCGCTGTCGATCCACCCGCGCACGCGTTCTCGACGTTGACCATCTCGACGCGGGTGACGCCGAGGTCCTTCATGATGGTCTGGCTGGTGATCATGGCGTCGTAGACCCGGGAGGAGAAGACGGCCTGTATCTGGGCGGAGTTGATGCCTGCGTCGGCGATCGCGGCGCGGGCGGCCTGGCCTCCCAGGTCGGCGATGCTGCGCTCGGGCATTTTGCCGAAGTCACTCTGTCCCACTCCGAGGACGAAGACCTCACGCATGGGCGGATTCCTTTCCGGGCGCAGGGACGAAGCGGTAGGCGAGCACGTCCTGCTCCTGCTCACGCCACATCGGCACGATCTCGAGCGTCATCGGTGTGCCGGGCGCCGGAAGGTCCTCGCCGGCGGAGATCGCGAGTTGGGCGAAGACCCTCACGCCGTGGGGCATGGTCACGTAGCCGACGGTGTAGCCAGGTGGGTAGCGGTGGTTGCCCATGTGCACGACGGTCGCGCAGAGCAGCTCGCCGTCTGAGCCGAGTTCCACGGGCTCCTGCGCTTCCCTGCCGCAGTCGAGGCAGCGAGGAGCGGGCGGATACGACGTGTGGCCGCACGCGGTGCAGCAGCTCGCGAGCAGGGTCGGGCCTGCCGCTGTCTCGCGGAAGAGTCCTTCGCGCAGGGGAACGGGGTTGGTCACGTCGATGCTCCTGGTTCTAGGTCGCGGTCCATGGGAGGACGGGTCAGCTCGGCGGGAGGATCATCCCGGCGTCCAGCCGGATCGAACGGCCGTTGTGCATAGGGTTTCGGACGATCTCTTCGATCAACATCGCGAACTCCGCGGGCTCGCCCATGCGCCGTGGGAAGAGCGACTGGGCGGCGAGCTCCGCCTTCAGGGCGGGAGGGACCTGGTCGTAGATCGGCGTGTCGAAGGCACCGGGCGCTACCGTCATGACACGGATTCCGTGCTGGGCGAGCTCACGGAACAGCGGCATCGTCAGGCCGACGAGGGCGGCTTTGGAGGCGCTGTAGGCAATCTGCCCGATCTGGCCCTCCCACGCCGCGCCGGACGCGACGTTGATGATGACACCACGTTCCCCGCCGGCGGTAGGCTCGCTGGCCGCCATGCCGGGGGCCACGCTGCGCATCACATGGATCGGGCCGTAGAGGTTCACCTTGATCCCCTTGTCGAAGACCTCCATAGGCAGCGGTCCGCGGCTGGACAGGAGCTTGGCGGGGGCGGCGACGGCGGCGGCGTTCACCACGACCTGGACGGCACTGTGCTCGGACTCGACGGCCGCCACGGCCATCTCGACCTGGTCGAGCTGGCTGACGTCGACCTCAAGGTAGCGGTAGCGCTCCCCCAGCTCGGCGCGGAGGGCGGCTCCGCGTTCGTCGTTGAGGTCGAACGCGGCGACTGCCCGGGCTCCGAGCTCGAGCAGGCGGCGGGCGGTGGCCTCACCTAGGCCGGAGGCGCCACCGGTCACGATGGCTACGGCGTTCTCTATCTTCACGGCTTCTCCTGGGAGCGTTGTGGTTCTCGGTGCCGGTTCAGCGGCCCATGACCTCGCGGCCGATGGCGGACCGGGCGATGATGAGCTTCTGGATCTGTGGCGTGCCGTCACCGATTTGGAAGCCGGACACGTCGCGCAGCAATGCCTGCAGCGGCATCTCCTCCGACCAGCCGACATGGCCGTGGAGCACGATGCAGTCCTGCACCGCCTGGAAGCCGACCTGGGGTGCCCACCACTTGAGCATTGCCGCCTCGACGGTGTGCGGCCTTGCGTTGCTGCGTGCCTCGAGCGTGGACGTGGCCAGGGCTCGGATGGCAGTGAGGTACGTCAGGTGTTCGGCGATCGGGAAGGTCACGCCCTGGTAGTGGCTCAGCGGCTTGCCGAAGCTCGTGCGGGTCTTGATGTGCTCGATGGTCAGGTCGATGGCCCGCTGGGCGATGCCGACTACCATGAACGCGATGAGGGTGCGCGTCAGGTCGAACTCGTTCATGATCATTGCGAACCCCTCGCCGCCCTGACCGAGTTGGTGCGAGTGCGGAACGAAGACACCCTCCATGGCGATCGAACCGCGGCCGACCGGCCGGAATCCAGGGTCGGCGAAGCGCTGGCCGGACAGGCCGGGTGAGTCCATGGGCACGACGAACGCACTGATGCGTCCCGTGTCGGTCTGACGCGCGACGATGATCGCGAGGTCTGCATCGGGCCCCTGGGTGATCGAGGTCTTCTCACCCGACAGCTCCCAGCCGCCGTCCACGGGAACGGCCTTGGCGCTCAGCGCCTGGGCGTCGGACCCGGACGCGGGCTCGGTGAGTGCGATGGCACAGACTGCTTCCCCTGCGATCACCGGTCCGAGCCAGCGGCGGACTGCCTCTTCCGAAGCGGACTTGACCAGCAGGTCGGCCGTGACGTTGTTGGCGAACACCTGGTAGCCGCAGGCAGCGTCGGCGTAGCTGACTTCTTCGCAGGCGATGCCGAGGGCTTGCAGGTCCGATCCCTGACCTCCCTGCTCCTCGGGGACGCAAAGGCCGAGTAACCCATTCCTTCCGAGGTCCATAAGGGTATCTCGCGGGTAGGGGGCACCCTGAGCGCGCTCGAGATACCCCTCGAGGAAGGATTTGCGCGCAAACGCGCGAACGCTGTCGCGGAAGTCAGCGAGCTCGTCATGGTCCGTCATCTGGTGCCTCCCGACGTCGTCTTGAACAGCGGCGCACGCTTCTCGGCGAAGGCTCTGAGCCCCTCGTCGACGTCACCGCTGTGCAGGTGCTCGGCGGTGACGAGTCGCTCGAGCCGCAAGGCGCTGGCGAGCGGCTGGTCGAGGCCGTCGTCGATCGCCTGCTTGAACAGGCGCAACGCGCTCGGGCTGCGCCGCGCGATCGTCGTGGCAAGCTCTTCGGCTCGCGTCACAAGCTGGTCGGCCGGGACGACCTCGTTGACCAGGCCCATCGCCTGCGCCTCCTTCGCAGTGACCAGCTCACCGGTGAAGGCGAGGTACTTGGCGCGGGTGGGGCCGACCACCCGTGGCAGCCGGGCTGCGCCGCCGGCGCCGGGGAGGAGGCCGTAGTTGATGTGGCCGTCGCCGAGGCGCGCGTCGGCCGAGGCGACGACTAGATCGCAGTGCAGCGCAAGCTCCAGTCCACCCGCCATCGTGATCCCGTTCAGCGCAGCGATGACTGGCTTCGGCAGCGAGGCGAGCATGGCGAAGGTCTCGGCCGCCCCCTTCTCGAAGGCGAGCAGTCGAACGGGATCCACCTTGCCGTCTGGGCCCAGCACCTCCTTGAGATCTGCGCCGGCGCAGAAGGCACGGCCCGTCGCCGTGACGACCACGACACGCACGTCCCGCTCGTCCTCGATGTCAGCCAGATGGGCGGCAAGTGCATCGAGCACGCGCTCGCTAAGGGCGTTCATCGCTTCGGCCCGGTTGAGCGACAACCAGGCCACGGGGCCCTTGTCGATACGAGTGACGGCGGCTTGCGTCACTGCGCTCATCGATCCCCACCCTCGGCGCCGATCTCTGCACCCATGGCGCGCAGACGCTTCTTGTCGATCTTCCCGACGAGGGTGGCGGGCAGCGCGTCGACGAGGTGGATCTCCTTAGGCGCCTGGTGCGCGCCCTTCGCGTCGCGCACGAGCCGCTTGAGCACGGCCTTGTCGATGGCGGCTCCCTCGTGGAGGACAATGAACGCGGTGACCGCCTCGCCCCACTTGTCGTCCGGCATGCCTACGACCGCCACCGCGGCGACGTCGGGATGCGCCGCGATCACGTCCTCGACTTCCTTCGGATAGACGTTGAACCCGCCTGAGATCACCATGTCCTTCTTGCGGTCCACGATGTGGAGATAGCCCTGCTCGTCACGCATCGCCATGTCCCCGGTATGCAGCCACCCATTGCGCAGAGTCTCCTCGGTCAAGTCGGGCCGGTTCCAGTAGCCGGACATGATGACTGGCGAGCGGACACAGAGCTCACCGGGAATCCCATCAGGGACCGGCTGGTCGGCTTCGTCGACGATCGTCACCGTGGTGCCGATGACCGGACGCCCGCACGAACTGAGCAGGTCCGGACGCCCAACCGGGTCGTGCTCCTCACGTAGGAGGCTCGTCGTAACGCCGACGCACTCAGTCTGACCATAGCACTGGACGAACTTCTGCCCGAACCGGTTCAGGGCCTGGGTGAGCCGGGAGGGCGAAATCGGTGCTGCGCCATAAACGAAGGTCTCGAGCGAGCTCAGGTCCGCGTCCTCCGATGTGGTGTGGTCGAGCAGGGCGTTGATCATTGTCGGCACCGCGAAGGTGCAGTTGGCCTGCTCCTTCTCAATCGCCTGCACGAAGGACTTCGGCTCGAAGCCTTGAAGCAAGATGACCGTGCCGCCGCGGGCCAGGGTTGGGAAGAGCGGCAGCACCCCGGCATGCGTGATCGGCGGTGCGACCAGGTAGCGGGGCTTGGCGGGGAGTTGCCAGCTCGTCAGCACCGCCTTGCACTGCTCGGCCATCGCTCGGTGCGAGAGCATGACGCCCTTCGGCGTGCCGGTGGTCCCGCCCGTGTACTGCAGCCAGGCGAGGTCCTCCTGGCCGGCCGGGCCCGGCTCGAGCGGCTTCGGGTCGTAGCCCTCGATCAGCTCGAACAGGTCCTGCCCAGCGTCGGACTCACCGAACACGAGCAGGTGCTTCACCGTCTTGGAGCGTTCGGCGACAGCGGCTCCCACCTCCGCGAATGTCGGATGGACGATGAGGACCTCGATCTCGGCGTCGTCGCAGATCCAGACGTGATCCTCGACGGACCCCATCGGGTGGAGGCCGGTGTAGTGGCCGCCGATGAGGTAGGTCGCCGCCTGGGTCAGCCAGACCTCGGGGAGGTTGACACTGAGCGCCCCCACGCCAGACCCATGGGAAATTCCGCGGTCGACGAGCAGCTGCTGTATGCGGCTCATGGAGTCGGCCGCTTCGGCGAACGTCATGCGCTGTTCGCCGAGCACGAACGCCTCGTTGTCCGCGAAGCGCTCAAACGCCTCGACGATGAGGTCGCTATACGTCGCTCCGCGCGAGGCGGCCGGGATGGTGGGGGCTGAGTGAGCCATGTTGACGCCTTCCGCCGGATTAACTCATCAGTTAGTCTAGGCAAGTCTTCACGTACGTCAAGGTCGAGCACGACCTCGTTCGAGAAAGGTGCCCACGTCGATGAGCAGTGCAGGTCCAGCTCCGATCCAGGACGGTCTGCTGTACGCCGAAGACCTCGCCGCGCGGGTCGGCGTACTGAGTTCGCTCGGCCCCGTCACCATGACCGAGTCGGAGATCCGCGCCTTCGCGCAGCGGTGGGACCCGCTTCCAATCCACGTCGGCGACGGGGGTCCTTTCGGCGGTGTGATCGCCAGCGGGCTCCACACTTTTGCAGTGTTCCAGCGGCTCGCCGTCGACGCGGCGTACTCCTCCTGGGCCGTCGTGGCGGGACGTGCGATCCGCGAGATGGTGCTGCCGCGGCCGGTCTTCCCTGGGGACGTCCTGACCGGCTGGGTCCGTGTCAACGGCGCCTGTCCCCCGCGCAACGGCATGGCGAAACTCGAGGTGGAGGGCCGCCTGGAGAATCAGCACGGCAAGACGGTCCTCACTCTGCGCCTCGAGAGCTATGTCAGCACCGCACGGGCCTCGAGACACCGGTGGAGTAGCCTGCAGCCGTCCGGATCCGGAGGGAGCACGTGTGGCCAGGCAACGGGCGACGACCACGGCTGACATCATTGAAGCCGCCGCTCGCGTGTTCCAGACCAAGGGCTACCGAAGCTCGACCATCGACGACATCTGCCTCGAGGCCGGGATCTCCCGTCCGACGATCTACAAGTACATCGAGAGCAAGCTGTGGCTCCTGGACCAGATGGTGGCGCACGTCACGGAGGAGCTCAGCGAGAAGTTGCAGGACCTGCTCACCAGCAACCTCTCGCCCCGCGAGAAGATTCGGGCGGTCGTCAAGCTCCACATCGAGTCAGCGTCCAGCAAACGCGTCTTCTACGCCACTGTCTGGGGTGAGCAACCGGAGTTGTCGGAGCTGGCGCTCCAGTCCTTCCGATCCTGGTCCCACACCGTTACCCGCGATTTCGCCGAGCTCCTGGATGATTACCGCAAGAGCGAGAGACTCGAGCCGAAAGCGGATGGCACGGTCCTGGCAAACCTAACCCTGACCATGCTCACCAGCCTTTTCCGGTGGTACGACCCACTGGGATCGACCACGCCCGAGGACCTGGCGCACCAAGTGCTGGTGATGCTGTCGGGTCCCCTTCCGGCAATCGACCAAGACGGTGCCTGAGCCAGCTGTGCCCGGACGGGTAGAGCTTGCCCAGGTCGGTGGGGATCTCCGTGCCGTCGCCGTACCTCTTGTGGTTGAGCCGATCGGTGCCGAAGTCCCGACCGCTCCAGGTTTGGTGCCCGCCACCGATTCCGACGCTGACGAGTGGTCCGCCGACGCCCGGCGGCCAGCCCGAGCTCGGGCATCATCGCCGCGACGGTGTTCTCTCCTGCGCCGAACGGTCGCCGTCGCGCCACTCGTAGAACCTTCCCTGCGAACGCCGAGAAACGCCCGACGCGTAGTCGCCGACGGCAGCACGCCGTGGTTCGCCCTCTGGGCGGCGATAGATCCGGCCACGGATACCAGCACATCGCCTCGTGCACCCAGTGGGCCACCAAGCGCTTGGGCACATCACGCTGGCCGAAGATCGATGATCTCCCTGCGCAGGCGCTGCATCTCCGCGCGCTCGGACTCGCTCAACGGCGCGTTCTCGCGTGACCTCCCCGGCTGGGCCTTGGCCACCCAGGTCCCCAACGTCCCTCGATGATCCCCAACTCCCGGGCCACCTGCGCGATCGGTTTCCTGGTTCCGAGCACCAGCCGGACCGCGCCCTGCTCGAAGTTCGTCGAACTTCGGTACCTGGCCATGGCTCATCGTTTGTGGCGATGCTCCACGCTACGAGGGGAAGCCCATGGAAACTGGTCGGCGAGGGCTGACGGTGTAGACGACCCCGCCGGAGGTTGGGGTGGCGGTGGCCTGGCCGCGGGCGACGAGGAGGTCGAGGTGGGCCTTAGTCTCCATCGCGGCCATGCCTTGGTTGAAGATGTCGAGCTGGTCCCACGGGTGCTCGTGGCGGGTCCAGCCGAGGTGGGTCGCGACGCCCTTCGCGGTCGACGGACCACGGGCGAGGGCAGCGAGGCTGAGCTCGAGCCGCTGCTCGTGGTGTATGAGCAGCTCGTCTACCCGTGCGTGGGTCGACGGCGCGATCGGCCCGTGGGCAGGCAGGAGCTGGAGGTCGGGCAAGGCGCGTACCTTGGCCAGCGAGGTGAGGAAGTCCCTGAGCGGCTCATCAGCGGGCGGCACGGTGAGACCGATCGACGGTGTGATCGTCGGCAGCACGTGGTCGCCGGCGAAGAGCAGCCCGGCCGCCTGTTCGGCGAACACGTAGTGGCCGGGAGTGTGGCCGGGCGTGTGTACGGCGTCCAGCACCCGCGTGCCCAGGTCGACCGTGAGGTCTCCCTCGAGCCAGTTGTCCGGGAGCGCCCAGATCGACAAGTCCGGCATCTCGCCTGGGCCGGCCTCAACCCAGGCCTCGGCGACGTCACGCGCTCCGGCGGTGACCAGGACGTCGTGGAACGGGTTGCGCTTGGTGTCGGGAGTGAGCAGCAGCTCCAGCGCGGGCCGCTCCGGCTCGCCGAGTATGACCTCGGCGCCGTACTCCCGGCCGAGAACCGAGGCCATCGTGAAGTGGTCGCGGTGAATGTGGGTGACGAGGAACCGATCGATGTCGCCGAAGCCGTAGCCGAGCGAGCGCAGGCAGCGGTCCAGCAGTTCGCGGGCCTCGGGAATCGCCCAGCCGCCGTCGACGAGGATGGGGCCGGAATCGGTGTCGATGACGTAGACGTTGACCGCCCGCAGGCCGTCCATCGGCAGCGGCAGCGGGATTCGGTGGATGCCCTCAGCGACCTGCCACGCGCCCTCCGCGGTCCAGTGCGTGCCGGAGTCGGCCGAGATCGCCCGGTGGGTCGGTGTCGTTGGCGTCGTCATGTCATGGACCCCGTCCGAACCGTCACGACGGGCTGGACGACGATCGAGCACGTCACCACGTCACCGGCGCGCTGCGGCGAAGGAAGCGTATGTCGTGGATGTCCTCGCCCGCGACGAGGCCGTGCCGCTGGTACACGCCGGTCGCTGCGAACCCTTTGGATGATCCGGGCCGTGTGCAGACCGCTGGCGATCCAGTGCGCGGACGTCGGTGTGCGCGGCGAGATCGCGATCGACGTGGACGTACTGCGGGGCCCGGGCCGAGGCGAACTCGACGACCTCGTTCTCCGTGACCTGATAGGGGCCGCAGTCGATGTCTTGCCCGACGGGCATGTCCTCAGCGGGCAGGAGCACGGGTGCGTTGTCTCAACGTCGGAGCACGTCATAGGGCTCTGGCCACCAGTTCCTTCATGATCTCGTTCGTTCCCCCGTAGATCTTCTGGACGCGGGCGGCGGCGAACATCCGGGCGATCGGGTATTCCATCATGTAGCCGTAGCCGCCGAAGACCTGCAGGCAGCGATCGACCACCTTGTTCTGTATGTCGGTGCACCAGAACTTCGCGAGGGAGGCACCGGCCGCGTCCAGTTCGCCGGCGACGTGCCGGGTGATGCAGCTGTCGACGAGGGTGCGCGCGGCGAGGGCGTCAGCAGCGCACTCGGCAAGGACGAATCGGGTGTTCTGGAACGACAGGAGCGTCTCCCCGAAGGCCTCTCGCTCTTTCGCGTAGGCGATCGCGTGCCTTACAGCCGTCTCAGCCGCGGCTGCCGCCGTGACGGCGATGATGAGCCGTTCCTGGGGCAGCTGCTCCATGAGCTGCTGGAAGGCGCGGCCCTCGACGCCCCCGAGGAGATTGACGGCAGGCACGCGCATGTCCACGAACGCCAGCTCTCGGGTGTCCTGGCCGTGCATGCCGATCTTCTCGAGCACCCGGCCGCGCTCGAAGCCCGGCAGGTCCTGCGTCTCGGCGACGATGAGGGACAGGCCTCGGCCGCCGGGCTCGTCGCTGGTGCGGGCCACGATGATGAGCACGTCGCAGTGGGTTCCGTTGGAGATGAATGTCTTGGAGCCGTTGATGATGTAGCCGTAGCCGTCGCCGTCGCGTACGGCGCGGGTGCGGACCCGTTGCAGGTCCGAGCCAGTGGTCGGTTCGGTCATTGCGATCGCAGCGACGAGTTCACCGGAGGCCATGCCGGGTAGCCAGCGCAGCTTCTGCTCCTGCGTGCCGAAGGCGTTGACGTAGTGGGCGACGATGGTGCTGTGCACGCTGTTGGCCCAGGCGTCGTCGGCGACGTGGGCCTGCTCGGCCGCGATGATCGCTTCGTGTGCGAAAGTGGCGCCGCCGCCGCCGTACTCCTCGGGGATGCTGATACACAGCAGACCGGCGCGTCCGGCCGCGCGCCAGAAGTCGCGGTCGACCATGTGCTGCTCGGCCCACCGGGCTTGGTTCGGCACGACCTCCTTGTCGAGGAAGGTGCGGGTGAGCTGCTGCAGGTCGTCGAGTTCCTCGGTCAGCCAGGGTGACCGGTAGTCGTCCAGGATCATCGGGTCGTCCTTATCTGCCGGTGAAGGCGGGCGTGCGTCGGTCGGTGAAAGCGCTGATCCCTTCCTCAGCGTCGGACGTGCCGAGCGCGAGGAGGAAGTTGCGCCGCTCGTGGGCGAGTCCTTGTTGAAGCGGCAGGTCGTGGACCCGCCGGGCCGAGTCAGCGGCATACGCCACGGCTCGGGGAGCGTTGGCGGCGATCTGGGCGGCGAGCTCGAGCGCGCGGTCGAGTACCTGGCCGTCGTCGACGAGGTCGGCGACGAGGCCTGCCGTGTAGGCCCATTCGGCGTCGACTGGCGCGCCGGTGAGGAGCATCCGCATGGCCTTGGCCTTGCCGATGGCGTGGACCAGGCGCTGGGTGCCGCCGGCGCCGGGGATCACCCCGAGTTTGACCTCGGGGACGGCGAAGCGGGCCGAGCGCCCTGCGACGGCGGTGTCGCAGGCGAGGACGAGCTCGCAGCCGCCGCCGAAGGCGAGGCCGCGGACCGCGGCGATCGTCGGGACGGGCAGGGAGGCCACGGTCTCGAAGAGCCGGTCGAACGGAAACGCGTCGAGCGGGGAGGCGTTGACCATGCCGGGGATCTCGCCGATGTCCGCGCCAGCGCAGAATGCCTTGTCCGATCCGGACACGACAACCGCGCGGACGGCGTTGTCGACGGCGGCCTCCTCGAGGCGGTCAGCGAGGTGGTCGACGAGTGTGCGGCTCAACGCGTTGAGGGCGGCGGGCCGGTCAAGGGTGAGAACCAGGGTCGTACCGTGGGCTTCGGCGGACACGAGCTGCTCAGGCATCGGCCTGCTCACCCTCGTAGGCGGCGGCGTATGCCGAGCGGATCTGCTTCTTGTCGAACTTGCCGACGCTCGTACGGGGGATCTCGGCGACGATCTCGATGGCATCGGGCAGCTGCCACGCGGCGAATGCGCTAGACAGGTGGCTGCGGACCTGCTCGAGGGTGATCTCCTGCCCGGGCTTGGGGACGATGAGGACGAAGGGCCGCTCCTGCCACTTCGGGTGTGCCAGTCCCACGACCGCGGCTTCGGCGATAGCCGGGTGGCTGAGGAGCAGGTTCTCCATGTCGATCGAGGAGATCCATTCACCGCCGCTCTTGATGACGTCCTTGACCCGGTCGGTCACCTTCAGGTACCCATCCGCGTCGATCGTCCCGACGTCGCCGCTTCGCCAGTAGCCGTCGTGGAACCGGCCGGCTCGGTCGTCCTCTGGCATGTTGTGGTAGGTCCTGGTGACCCACGGGCCTCGCATGCAGATCTCCCCCTGGGTGACGCCATCCCATGCGACGTCGTTGCCGGTGCCGTCGATGAGCCGGACGTCGACGCCCGTGACGGGCAGGCCCTGTTTGCGCTTGAGCTCGAAGAGCTCGTTCTCGCTCAGGCGTTCGCGCACGCTCGGCTTGTAGCGGTTCATCGTCACGAGCGGGGTGGTCTCGGTCGCGCCGTAGGCGTGGACGATCTCGGCGCCGGTCAGGTCTCGGAAGCCGCGCATCATCGTCAGCGGCGGCTCGGTGGCTCCAGACATCATCCGCAGCCGGGACAGGTCCGGCTTCTCGTCGAGGCTCTCGATGTAATGCAACATCGGCAGGAAGATTGCAGGTGCGCCGTTGGTGACGGTGACGCCTTCGGCGATGATCGCGTCGGTCAGCGGTTTGGTGTCCTCGGCCATATAGCGGCCGGGTAGGACGATTTTGTTGGCCATCAGCGTCGCTGCCTGGGGAAGGCCCCACGCCTGGCCGTGGAACATCGGAGTGATGAGCATGGTGCAGTCGTCGAGGACCATCCCGATGTTCGTGGCGATGCCGTACGAGTGCAGGTAGATCGCCCGATGGGAGTAGTAGACGCCCTTGGGTCGCCCGGTCGTGCCGGTCGTGTAGCACGCGCTGTACGCGGAGCGCTCGTCGATCTCCGGCCAGACCAGGTGCGGGCTGGCCGCGGCGACGAGGTCCTCGTAGTGGTGCAGGTTGGGCAGGCTGGTCTCGACCTGTGAGAGCGGCTTGTCGGTCATCACGACCCATGCACGCACTCCGGGCAGCAGGTGGGCAACGGCCTCGGCGACCGGCAGGAGCGTCTCGTCGATGCAGATGACCGACGTGCCGCTGTCGTCGATCACGAATGACAGGTCCTCTGGCCCGAGGCGGAGGTTGAGCTGGACCAACACGGCGGCAAGGCCCGGGATGGCCCAGTAGAGCTCGTAGTGGCGGCGGCTGTTCCAGTCGAGGACGCCGACACGGTCCCCGGGCTGGACGCCAAGAGCGCGCAGCGCGTTTGCGCCCCGGATCACGCGCTCGTATGCCGCCGCGTAGGTGTAGCGGTCCCAGCCCCCTTCCGGGGTGCGATAGACGATCTCGCGCTCGGGATGCGTGCGTGCGGCGTGCAGGATGAGCGTGGTCGTGTTCAGCTGGACGTCGTCCCCCATGGTCGACGGGTAGCCGGTGACGAGGGGGCGGGTGGTGAAGGGGGAAGTCATGACGGTCTCCTGTTCAGCGGGCGGCCATGCGCAGGGCTCCGTCGAGACGGATCACCTCGCCGTTGACCATCTGGTTTTCGATGATGTGGATTGCGAGGGCGGCGTACTCGGACGGGTCGCCGAGCCGCGCCGGGAAGGGCACCTGCTGGCCAAGCGACTCCCTGGCGGCTTCAGGCAGCACGCCCATCATGGGGGTGAGGAACAGCCCCGGCGCGATGGTTGCCACCCGGATCCCGTACCGCGCAAGCTCGCGGGCGATCGGGAGCGTCATGGCGACGACTCCGCCCTTGGAGGCCGAGTAGGCGGCTTGGCCGATCTGGCCGTCGAAGGCGGCGGCCGAGGCGGTGTTGATGATCACACCACGCTCGCCGCTCGGGCCAGGCTCGGCGTCGCTCATCGCGGCGGCGGCGAGCCTGATCACGTTGAACGTACCGGCGAGGTTCACATCGAGGACCTTCATAAAGTCCTCGAGTTGGTGCGGCCCGGACCTGCCGAGCACCTTTTGGGCGACGCCGATTCCGGCGCAGTTGACCACCCCGCAGAGCGGTCCCGGCTGGTGGCTGGCGACTTCGACCGCGTGGGCCACCGCGCCGGCGTCGGTGACGTCGGTCTCGACGAAGACGGCGCCGGCGGGCGCTGTCCCGGCGCGGTCGGCGACGACGACGTGCGCGCCTCGCTCGAGTAGGGCGGCGGTGGTCGCGCCTCCGAGCCCGGATGCGCCTCCGGTGACGAGGAAGGTGTGGTTGCTGATCTCCATGTTGTTGCTCCTCAGGCGATGCGTTCGATGATCGTGGCGTTGGCCATGCCGCCGCCCTCGCAGATGGTGAGCAGGCCGTAGCGGGCCTCGCGGCGCTCGAGCTCGTTGACGAGCTGGGTCAGCAGGCGCGCGCCGGTCGAGCCGAGCGGGTGGCCGATGGCGATGGATCCGCCGTTGACGTTGAGCTGGTCCTCCGGGTAGCCGAACTCCTCGCACCACAGCAGCGGGACCGGCGAGAATGCCTCGTTGACCTCGACGAGGTCGATGTCGCCGACGGTGAGGCCGGCCTTGTCCAGGGCCTTCTGACTGGCTGGGATGATGGCCGTGAATTGAAGCACCGGGTCGTCCGCGGCGACGGCCATGGAGACGACCCTGGCCCGCGGTCGCAGTCCGGCCGCCTCAGCGGCGGCGCGTTCGGCGACCAGGAGGGCGGCCGCTCCGTCGCTCATCTGCGAGGCGTTGCCGGCGGTGATGACGCCGTCCGGGGAGAACACCGGCTGCAGGGCGGCGACCCGCGCGGGGGCGATGTCGAGCCGGATCCCCTCGTCCCGGGTCATCGGGGCGGTGGAGCCGTCTTTGGCCGCGCCGTCGAGGGGCACGAGCGCGGAGGCGAAGTGCCCGGCGTCGGTCGCTGCGGCGGCGCGGCGGTGGCTCTGGACGCTGAAGGTGTCGAGCTGCTCACGGGTGAAACCCCACTTCGTGGCGACGAGCTCGACTGATGGTCCTTGGGCGGGCAGGTTGCCGTCAAAGCGCGCCAGGGCCCGTTCGCCGTACCAGTCGCCCTGGGCGCCGCCGGGGACGAAGAGCGGACCGAGGTCGACCCGGCTCATGGACTCGACGCCGGCGCCGATGGCGAAGTCGTACTCGCCGGACTTGATCGCTTGGGCCGCGAAGTGGACCGCCTGTTGGCCGGACCCGCACTGTCGGTCGAGGGTCGTGCCGGGCACGGCGGTGGGCAGGCCCGCACCGAGCAGGGCGTTGCGGGCGACGTTGCCGCTCTGCTCACCGCGCTGGAGGGCGCAGCCGACGATGACGTCGGAGAGTCGGTCTGGGTCGAGGCCGGTGCGCTCGGCGAGGTGGGCGAGGGTGTGCGCGAGCAGGTCGACGGGGTGCCAGTCGCGCAGCTGGCCGCCACGCTTGCCGACCGGTGTGCGGACGGCGTCGACGATGACTGCTTCACGGGTCATGGTTGGGCTCCTTGGTGGCGGGTGCGGAAGGCGTTCAGGGCTTGGTGGAACTCGGGCGTCGACACGTTGGCGACCTGGGCTTCGGCTTCGCGGGCCAGCGCTTCGGTGAGGGCCGCGGTCCACGTGGCGTCGAGGAGGTGCTTGGTGCGTGCCTGGGCAGGGCGGGAGGAGCCGGCCAGGCGTCGGGCCAGGGCGGTGACCGCGTCATCGAGCTCCTCCGATGGCACGCAGCGTGCGATGAGTCCGACCTGAGCAGCGGTGGGCCCGTCGAGGTCGTCCCCGAGGAGGGCCAACTCGCGCGCCTGCCGCAGTCCGACGAGCCGGGGCAGGACCCAGCTGCCACCGAGGTCGATGGACAGGCCGAGCCGGGCGAAGTTCTGGGTGAACCGCGCCGTCTCGTCGGCGACGACGAAGTCGCAGGCGAGGGCCAGGTTGCAGCCGGCGCCGACCGCGGCGCCACGGACCTTGGCGATGACCGGCTGCGGCAAGTTGCGCAGGACAGGAACGATCTTGTTGAACTCGACCATGGCCTCGCCAAGTCGGCCGGGGTCGAGGTCGATGAGGTCGGCGCCGGCGCAGAAGTTGCCCCCCGCGCCGGTGAGCACCACGACACGAACGTCGTCGTCCCGCGCGACGTCGGCCAAAGCTGTGAGCAGATCCTGCGCCGAGTGAGGGCTCAGCGCGTTGCGGCGCTCAGGCCGGGTCAGCTCGACCGTGGCGACGGGTCCGTCCACGGTGAGGCGCAGGGTCGACGGCGCCGTCGGCGCCCTGGCGGTGGACCCACTGCCCAGGTCGCTCGGGGTGTCAGGCATTCAGTTTCGCCCGGATCTGGTGCTTGAGGAGCTTGCCGGAGGCGTTGCGGGGAATCTCGTCGATGATGATGAGCTCGCGGGGCAGTTTGTAGCTGCTGAGGCACTGCTGGCCGTACTCGCGCAGTTGCTCGAAGGTGAGCGTCGCACCGTCCCGTGGGGTCACGACGGCCACGACGCTCTCGCCGTACTCCTCGTTCGGTCGCGAGACGATGGCGATGTCCCCGACCGCTGGGTGACCGGCCAGGGCGCTCTCGACCTCGACCGAATAGACGTTGCGGCCACCGGTGATGATCATGTCCTTGAGCCGGTCGACCAGCGTGATGTATCCGTCCTCGTCGATGCTGGCGATGTCGCCGGTGTGCACCCAGCCGTCTCGGACGGTCTCCGCCGTCGCTTCGGGGTTGCCCCAGTAGCCCTTCATCATCGTCTCGCCGCGCATGATCATCTCGCCGACCCCGCCGGGCGCCACGTCGTTGCCGTCGAGGTCGACGATGTGCACCTCGGTGTTGGCGATGGCGCTGCGACCGCTCGCGCTCGGTCGCGCGAGCACCTCGTCATGCTGCAGGAGGATGCCCCCCGGCCCGCCCTCGGTCTGGCCGCATGCCTGGATGATCGACGCGCCCGGCAGCGCCGCCACGAGCGCCTCAGCCGTCGTCGCCGGCATCGGAGCAGCGCCGTACAAGCAGACACGCAGGCTCGACAGGTCGCGTGTCGCGATCGACGGGGTGCGCAGCAGGAACGTGTACATCGTCGGGACGCCGAAGAACTGGGTGATCCGCTCGCGTTCGAGCATCTCGAGCACCGTTTCCGGGTCGAAGCGGGGCAGGATGACGTGCGTCGCGCCATACATCATCCCGCCGATCAGAAGCATGTTGAGGGCCGCTGAGTGATACAGGGGAGCAACGTGCAACATCCGCTCCCCCTCATGAAGTCCTAAACCAATCGCCGTGTTGATGCCGACCCACAGGATGCGGTGCTGGTCGAAGAGGGCACCCTTGGGGCGACCGGTCGTGCCCGAGGTGTAGATGATGAGCGCGTCGTCGTCCTCCGCGACCTCGACGTCGATCGGCTCAGCGGACTGGACGGCCGCGGCTGCGAGCACGTCGTCGAAACCCGTTGCGCGACCCAGCGCGAGCGCGGGGATGCTACCTGCGCGCCCCCCGCCGCCTGCCAGCCCCTGGATGTTCTCGACGACCTCTGGACCGAAGAGCAGCAGACTGGCGCCCGAGTCGGTGACGAAGTGGTCGATCTCGGGCGGCGCCGACCGCGGGTTGACGGGCACGACGATGGCGCCCAGACGGAGTCCGGCGTAGAGCGCGACGACGAAGGCGCCGCTGTTGCCCGAGAGCAGGAGTAGACGGTCGCCCTTGGCCAGGCCCCGGTCGGTCAGCTCACGCGCGAGCTGGTTGACGCTGGCGTCGAGTTCGGCGTACGTCATCGAACCCGAACCGAACTCGACGGCGATCCGTTGGGGAACACGACTGGCAGTCCGGGCGAGGACTTGGGCGAGGCTGGGCACGGGAGACTCCTAGTTGGGGTGGGGATCAGCCGAGGTTGTGGAAAGGGACGGGCGGGTCAGGAACAGCGGCACGCGGGTCTTGGACGGCAACGAGGGGGATGTCGAGCGAACGGCCCAGCGACTCCCAGTGGGCGCTGGACTCGGTGCCGAAGCGGGCGATCAGTTCCTCACGCGTGCGCCCGACTGCGTCGGCGAGACGGCGGGCGAAGTGCGGTTCGATCGCGCCGACGGCGACGTGCCCGTCGGCTGTCGCGTAGATGCTGTAGGTGGGCAGGCCCCCTCCTAGGACGTCACCGGGACGCGTCAGGCCGTGGCGCACCGCGGCCGATGCGTGGAAGGCCACATCGTCGAGCACGACCCGCTCGCGTACGGCCGTCTTCCTTGACGTCCGTCGCCGCAGCCCGGCGAGTGTCGCGGTCACCGCTCGCTCTGCTCCGAGCACGTCGACAAACGGCACGAGGGGCATGGTTGGCGGCATGAGCGTGCCCTGGACGGCCTGGTACGTCAGGTCATGCCCGGCCTCGTCCGATCGTTCTCCGTCGTAGCCGACGACCTCGACCAGGACGAGACCATGCCGCTCGACGCTATCCACAAGCCCAAGCCGCGTGAGAGCCGAGGGTCGCATCGCGGTCAGCAGCACATCGGCAACCGCGAGCCGCGTCTCCAGCGCTGATCGGCCGGCTGGGCTCTTGAGGTCGAGCGTGACGACCTCCTGACCGGCGGCGAGCTCCTCGTACCAGCTCGGTGCGACCGCTTGGAGCGGGTCTCCGGAGGGCGGCTCGACCTTGGTCGCTGACGCCCCCATCGAGGCAAGGCGGGCGACCGCCAAGGGTCCGGGGAGGTTCACGGCCAGGGAAACGACCCCGACGCCCGCGACTGCGGTCGCGTCTGGCGTTCTCGACACTTACTGCTCCTTTGGCCGCTGCCTGTTTGTACAGTTGTATAGCAACTGGTACGTTCGTGCAATAGGTAACTAGTACGTTCGTGCCGATCCGAGAACGCAGACCGAGAAGGATGAGGAGACATGACGCGACGACAGCCCAGTGCGGCTCTACGCGCGGACGACCTCACGGCGAAGGCGCGGATCCGGAACGCCGCACTGGATCTCTTCGCGGCGAATGGCGCCGAGGCCACCTCGCTACGCGCGGTCGCGGCCGCGGCGGGCGTGACGGTCGGTCTAGTCGTCCACCACTACGGGACGAAGGAGGCACTGCGCGAAGCCGTCGAACTCGCGATCGTCGAGCAGTTCGCCCAGACGATCGCGTCCGTCCCGCTCGGCCCTTGCCCGCCCGGCCAGGTCACGGCGGCACGCGACCGTGCTGTGGCCGCCATGCTCTCGGCCAACCAAGCGATCGTCGACTACCTGCGGCGGGCTATCCTCGATGGGAGCGCAGGGCGAGTCGACTTGGTCAGCCGGCTCAGCCAGCTCTCCGCCCAGCAGGTCGACGATCTGCGGGAGGCCGGCGTCGCCTCGACGAAGCACACCGTCGGCGAGCAGGTCGTCACCATCATGGTGCGGCAGCTCGGACGCCTTTTCCTGCAGCCGCTTGTCGACCGCATCACCGACGAGTTCGCCGATGACACGGGCGCGTCGATGAGACCGCAGCTCGTTGTGGATGTGAACCACTGAGCCGTCACGCACGAGCGTCACCGGACAAGCGGGCTGGGTCCCTATGTCGCGGGATGGGCTTTGCCACCGGTCAAGTCCGGAGCTCGGCACGGTCGCCGCCCTCGTGATCGCGTGGGGCAGGACGGTGCAGCTGGCGCAGGCTGTCTCGGGAGGTGCCGGGATGGGTGGCATGCGTCTGCTGCAATCACTCCACTTCAAGCTTCATTACCTCGTCGCCGTGATCGTTGATGACCTTGGCCGCGACCTTGCCCGTAGCCGGCTTGGAGAAGGGGCGCGAGTCGGTGGCGTCGAGCGTGGCCCCGGCATCCCGGTCGATATCGGTCTTGAGGGCCGTCTTGAGCCGCTTGTATGGATCGTTGCCGTCGACGGGCTCGCCATGACGCCACCTCGGCGTCGGCACCCTCGGCGGTGGTATCGACTCCGCCGCTGGTGACAAACTCGGTCCCGGGCTCGTCGTCGTCGGTCTCGATTTGACGCAGCCGACGCACCGTCGCCTGGTCGAGCCCGGTCAGATGCATGACGTCCTTGACCGCGAGCCGCTCTGCGAGAAGCCGTTCGATCGCGGTCGCGGCCGCGACCTCCATGAACCGCATCCCAGTTCTGCTCACTGAATTTCCTCACAAGGACGCGGGGATCCAGGGCGAATTCAACCGGTCGTCGCAACACCTCATGATCACGGAGGTGTTTGATGGGTCGTCGTCAGCAGGCGTCAG
>NZ_JBDYKJ010000080.1:0-20851 GCF_040012395.1 Nocardioides sp. 31GB23
CACCCGCGCCCCCGACCCACCCGGCCTCATCCCACCCGAACCCACCTGGACCGAGGAATCACCCGGCCACTGGGTCCTCAGCGCCTGAAGTCTGCGGCGGTCGACGAAGGCTCAGGCCCGCAGGTGCCGCCGCGCCGCGCCGCGCACGGCGTCGCTGAGCCGGTCGAGGACCTCGGAGCCCAGCCGCCAGCGCTGCCAGTGCAGCGCCACGTCGAGGTGCTCCTCACCCGCCAGCGCGACGAGCGCCCCGGCCTGCAGGGCGGGCACGAGCTGGGGCTCGGGCACCATCCCCCAGCCGAGCCCGGCCTCGATCGCGGCCACGAAGTCGGCCGAGGTCGGCACCCGGTGCACCACGCGGGGCGGGGCCGCGCCGCGTCGCGCCAGCCACTGGTCCTGCAGGGCGTCCTTGTCGTTGAAGACGACCATCGGCAGCCGCGACCAGTCGGGACGCGCCGCCTCCCCCGGCCCGACCAGGGCGGGGGCCGCCGCGGGCCGGTAGCGCAGCGTCCCCAGCGGCTCGGCCCGGCAGCCCTGCACCGCCACCGGGTCGCTGGTCACCGCACCCAGCACCCGGCCCTCGCGCAGCAGGTCGTGCGACCACGCCTGGTCCTCGACGTGCAGGCCCAGCGCCACCCCCGGCCACTGCGCGACGACCGCCAGCACCTCGCGGAACCAGGTCGCGAGCGAGTCGGCGTTGACCGCCACGCCCAGGTCGAGCAGCGGGACGGCCCCGTCCGCGTCCTCCGGGTCGAGGCCCAGCTCGGCCCGGGCCTCGGCCGCGAGCAGCGCCTGGGCCCGCCCGAGCCGCACCAGCACGGCGCCGGCGTCGGTGGGGGTGCACGGCGTCGCCCGCCGCACGAGCACCTGGCCGACCTCGGACTCCAGGGCGCGGACCCGCTGGCTCACCGCACTGGGCGTCACGTGCAGCGTGCGGGCGGCGGCCTCGAAGGTGCCAGTGTCGCAGACCGCGACCAGGGCGGCGAGCTGGGGTGCGGCGTACGTCATGAAGCAACGCTAAGGCATGCGCAGGAACATTCGCTGTCCTTCACGAACAGCGACGCCTAGCCTCGTCGCATGACCTCCACCGCCCTCGCCGGGCTGCTCGCCGGGCTCGGCCTGATCGTCGCGATCGGCAGCCAGAACGCCTTCGTGCTGCGCCAGGGCCTGGCCCGCCAGCAGGTCGGGCCCGTGGTCGCGGTCTGCGCGCTCTCCGACGCGGCGCTCATCGCCGCAGGCGTGGCCGGCATCGGCACCCTCGTCGAGCAGGCGCCCGGGGTGCTGGTGGTGGTGCGCTGGGCCGGCGCGCTCTTCCTGGCGACGTACGCCGCCCTGTCGCTGCGGCGGGCAGCTCGCGGTGGCGAGACGCTCGAGGCCGCGGCGCAGGGCGTGACCCGGCTGGTGCCGGCGGTGCTGACCACGCTGGCGCTGACCTGGCTCAACCCGCACGTCTACCTCGACACGGTGCTGCTGCTGGGCTCGCTGGCCAGCGGCTACGGCGCCGACGGGCGCTGGGCCTTCGCCGCCGGCGCCGCGCTGGGCTCGGTGGTGTGGTTCGTCGGGCTGGGCTACGGCGCCCGGCTGGCCTCGGGGCTCTTCGCCCGCCCCGGCGCCTGGCGGGTGCTCGACCTGCTGATCGGCATCGTGATGCTCGCCCTGGCCGTCTCGCTCGCGCTGGGCTGACTCCTGGGCTGACCGCTGGGCTGGACCTCAGCGCACCGGCCGGATCGGCCCCGCCCCCGGCTCCACGGCCTCGAGCACCTCGACCGCGTCGCCCTCGCGGATCGTGACCGGGCGCCCGTCGGGCAGGTCGGGCACCAGGTTGGTGCCGAACCAGGTGGCGCCGTCCCAGCGCCGGATCCTGGCCAGCGAGGCGATCGGCTCCTTGCCGCCCTCGGCGGTGCCGGGGTCGAGCGTGGTGATCACGCAGCGCGCGCAGCCCTTGACAGCGCGGAAGTCGACGCCGCCGATGCGGACCCGGCGCCAGTCGTCCTCGGCCCAGGCCGTCACGCCGTCGACGACGACGTTGGGGCGGAAGCGCGTCATCGGCAACGGCTCGTGGGCGCCCTGGCTGCGCTCGAGCACCACGTCGTTGAGGGCCGCGAGCGAGGCCGTGGTGGTGACCAGCAGCGGGTAGCCGTCGGCGAAGGAGACCCGGTCGTCGGGGGCGGCGTACTCGGCCGAGACGGGCCTGCGGGTCGGGTCGTCGAGGTGCACCAGGCGTGCGGGGCGCCCGAGCACCTCGCCGAGCCAGGCGTCGGCCTCCTCGGCGTGGGCGGCGGTCAGCTCGGAGCGCCACAGCCGCACCGGCACCTGGCGGCCCGGGTCGGGGTCGGCCACGTCGAGCGGCTCGGCACCCGGCGCCCGCACGCGCAGCCCGGCGGCGGTGATCTCGGGGTCCAGCAGCAGCAGCGGGTGCACCTCGCGCGCGGTGAGCGCCAGGCCGTCGGGGTCGACGACCATCCAGCGCCGGTCGCCGGCCAGGCCCCACGGCTCCACCGACGCCTCGTCCAGCCGCTCGCCGCGCGCCGACTTCAGCGGGTAGCGGTGGACGGAGCCGAGCCGGGCGCTCACCCGGCACCGCCCAGCGGCAGCGTGAGCACCGCGGGCGCACCGTCGACGACGCGCACCGGCACGCCCCAGTCCTGCTGGTGCATCCGGCAGGCGGCGCCCTCACCGCCCTCGACGTCGCAGGAGGCGGCGCGGGCCGCGACGTGCAGGACGCCCTCGCCGGCGTGCGGGTCGAGCACCAGCGAGCGGGTCAGGGCGGTGCCGCGGCCGGCGCCCTCGCGCAGCAGCCCGGGCGGGGTGGCCTCGACGACCAGCTGGGAGGGCGGGCCGAACCTGTCGTCGACCTTCTGCCCCGGCGGCGGCTCGAAGGTGACGACCAGCTCGACCGCGCCGGAGACCTCGGTCACCGGGCGCTGCGTGGAGTGCGCGAACCCGTCGACGGTCGCCACCGAGCCGAGCGGCACCCGGGCCAGGCGGTGCGCGGCCGACTCGACGACCACGAGCACCGTGGGGTCCTCGGGGTCGAGGTGGGCGCCGCTGGGCTCGGCCAGGCCGGTGGCCAGCGTGGTCAGCGTCGCGGTCGCCGGGTCGAAGCGGCGTACGGCGCCGTTGTAGGTGTCGCACACCGCCACTGAGCCGTCGGGCAGCACGGTGACGCCCAACGGGTGCTGCAGCAGCGCCTGCTCGGCGTCGCCGTCGCGGAAGCCGAAGTCGAAGAGGCCGCTGCCCACGGCCGTGCCCACCTGGGCGTCGGCGTCGACCCAGCGCAGCGACGAGGTCTCGCTGTCGGCCAGCCAGAGCCGGTCGCCGGCCGGCGCGAGGCCGGAGGTCTGGGCGAACCACGCCTCGGCGGCGGGGCCGTCGAGCAGCCCCTCGTGGGCGGTGCCGGCCGCGACCGCCACCTCACCGGTGCGCGGGTCGAGGGTCCACAGCTGGTGGATGCCGGCCATCGCCACCCACACCCGCTCGCCCCACCACGCCACGTCCCACGGCGAGGAGAGCCGGGTGGTGCCGTCGCCGCTCATCCACTGGGTGCCGTCGCCGGCCAGGGTGCGCACCTCGCCGGTCGCCAGCGCGAGCCCGGCGAGCCGGTGCCCGACGGTGTCGGCGACCACGACGTCGTACCCGACCTCGGCCGCCACGTCGGGCGGCAGCAGGCACAGCCCGTTGGGCTCGCGGAAGCCGCCGGTGCGGCGCACCACGGCTCCCCCGGCGTCGAGCTCGACGACCTCGTCGTGGCCCGCGTCGGCGACCAGCACGCCGCCGCCGGGCAGCGGCACCGCCTTGGCCGGGAAGCGCAGGTCGGTCGGCTCCACCACCGGCGGCACGTACGGCGACCCGGCGGGCTGCAGCGTGCCGCGCTCGCGGTGCTGGGGCACCAGGTCGGCCAACAGGGCCTCGATCGCGTGGGCGTGGCCCTCGCCGGCGTACTGCGCCACCACGTAGCCCTCGGGGTCGACCAGCACCAGGGTCGGCCAGGCCCGGGCGGTGTAGGCCTGCCAGGTCACCAGCTCGGGGTCGTCGAGCACCGGGTGGTGCACGCCGTAGCGCTCGACCGCCGCGGCCAGCGCGACCGGGTCGGCCTCGTGGGCGAACTTCGGGCTGTGCACGCCGACCACCACGAGCTCCTCGGCGTACGCCGCCTCGAGGGGGCGCAGCTCGTCGAGGACGTGCAGGCAGTTGACGCAGCAGAACGTCCAGAAGTCCAGCAGCAGGAAGCGCCCGCGCAGGTCGCTCAGGGACAGGGGGCCGTCGGTGTTCAGCCAGCCACGACCGACCAGCTCAGGGGCTCGTACGCGCACCCCGCCATTGTGGCGGGCTCACCCGAACGCGTCCGGGCCGGGACCGGCCTGCGATATCGTGGCCCCTCGAGACGACGGAGGTCGCACGCCATGCCCCACCCCGACCTCCGGGCAGGTCCCGAGGCCGACCTGCACGTGACCTACGACCGCTACGCGCGGATGGTGCGCCGCTCGCTGGGCTCCGACATCGCGCTGGTCAGCCTCGTGGAGGAGCACCGCCAGGTCTTCGTCGGCGCCGACGGGCTGCACGTCGAGACGGCCGGCGAGGTGGCGGACTCGCGCGAGACCCCGCTGACGCACTCCTTCTGCCAGTGGGTGGTGGCCGACCAGGCCCCGCTGGTGATCTCCGACGCGCGGCTCGACGACCGGCTGCACACCAACCTGGCGATCCCCGACCTCGGCGTCATCGGCTACGCCGGCTACCCCATCCGCGACCACCGCGGCACCATCGTCGGCTCGCTCTGCGCGATCACCCACGAGCCGCGCGAGTGGACCGGCGAGGACCTCGCGTCACTGCAGGACCTCGCCGCGGCCTGCTCGAGCGAGCTGGCCCAGCGCGGGCTGCGCGAGGAGGCCGCGCTGGCCGCCGAGTCGGCGGCCACCCTGACCCGGCGCAGCCGGGTGCTGCTGGCCCTGAGCGAGGGCCTGGCCAGCACCCGCACCCTCGGCGACGTCGCCGTGGCCGTCGAGCAGGTCTCGATCGACCAGCTGGGCTGCTCGCGCGCCGGCATCTGGATCGACGACTCCAGCCTGCTGCCGGGCACCTCGGAGCCGGCCCGCGCCGACGCCACCCTGCACTACGTGCCCCGCACCGGCGACGACTGGCGCTCGGCGCAGCTCAACCAGCAGCTGGGCCTGGACCACTCCAACCCGCTGGGCAGCGCGATGGTGCGCCACCGGCCGGTGTGGTTCCGCGACCGCGCCGCCCAGAACGAGCACTACCCCGACCTCGACCTGTCCGCGCAGATCGGGGAGGCCCGCGCCTTCCTGCCGCTCTACGACACCGACGGTCTCGCGCTGGGGGCGATGGCGCTGCTGTGGGACGAGGCCCGCGGCCAGACCGCCGAGGACCTGACCACGATGACCGCGCTGGCGTCGTACACCGCGCAGGCGCTGAGCCGCGCGCTGCTGGTCCAGGAGCGCCTCGACGCCCTGGTGACGCTGCAGAGCGCGCTGCTGCCGGCGCTGCCGCGCAGCACCGCCCACGAGATCGCCGCGCGCTACCGGCCCGCGGCGGCGCGCGACCAGGTCGGCGGCGACTGGTACGACGCCGTGGTGATGCCCGGTGGCGACACCTCGCTGATGATCGGCGACATCGTCGGGCACGACCTCGGCGCGGCCGCGACGATGGGTCAGGTGCGCAACATGCTGCGCGCCATCACCTGGGCCGTCGACGACCGCCCGGCCGCCAACGTGCGGCTGCTCGACCACGCCCTGCACGACCTCGAGGTCGAGGGCCTGGCCACGCTGGTGCACGCCCGCATCGAGACCGACGCCGAGTCCGAGGGCAGCTGGCTGGCCTGGACCAACGCGGGCCACCCGCCGCCGCTGCTGCTGTGCCCCGACGGCCGGGGCCGCTACCTGCAGGACGGCCCGCCCGACCTGATGATCGGCGTGCTGCCCGACGTCGAGCGCGCCGACCAGCGCACCCTCGTCGACGACGGGTCCACCCTGCTGCTCTACACCGACGGGCTGGTGGAGCGGCGCGGCGAGCACCTCGACGAGGGCCTCGAGCGGCTGCGCGAGGCGGGCTCGCGCCACGCGCACCTGCCGGTGGAGAAGTTCCTCGACGCGGTGCTGCGCGACCTCGTCGACGCCGACCTCGACGACGACATCGCCGTGATGGCGGTGCGCTTCACGCCCACCGGCTGAGGCCGACCGCCCCGGGCAGGGGATCAGCCCTGGTCGCGGCGCTCGTGCAGGCGCTGCTGGGCGGCCTCGAGGTAGGCCAGGCAGGGGGCGTCCTCGTCCGGGTGCCGCTCGGTGAGGTGGAAGGTCCAGCGGTCCATCGCGGCCAGGTAGCCGTTGTCGGCCCCGGGCCGGTACGTCGACCAGGGGCGGCGCTCGGTGCGGCCGGTGGCCCGCGCCGAGGCGGCGGTGGTGCACTGCGCGCAGGCGATCCGGTAGACGAAGGAGTCGTCGGCGCCCACGTCGATCGTCACCGCGGACAGTGCGCCCGCCTCGGCCGCGGCCTTGCGAGCCCGTGCCGATCGTGTCGTCGCCATGGGCACCCCTTCCCTCGACGCGCGAGCCTACGGGGGCCTTAGGCTGCGGGCCATGAGCGCCCCCGACGACAGCGACCTCCTCGCCGGCTGGACCCAGACCTGGTGGCAGGCGATCGACGACTTCACCACCCTGCTCGAGGACCTCGACGAGGCCGAGTGGGACACCCCGACCGACCTGGCCGGCTGGGACGTGCGGGCCGTCGCCTCCCACGTGGCCCACCTCGAGCAGGTGCTGGCCAGCGGCGTCGAGGAGCACGCCGAGGTCGGCGAGCCGGCGCACGCCACGGGCCTGATGAACCTCTACACCGAGATCGGCGTCGTGAACCGCCGCGAGGCCTCGCCCGACGCGATCATCAACGAGATCCGCTCGGCCGCGACCACGCGGCGTACGGCGCTGCTGGCCGACCCGCCGAGCGACGCCGCCGCCGCGCCGGAGCGCTCCTTCGGCGGGGTGCCGTGGAGCTGGGGCACGCTGCTGCGCAACCGGCCCCTCGACGTGTGGATGCACGAGCAGGACGTGCGGCGCGCCACCGGCCGGCCCGGCGGCCTGGACAGCGCGCCCGCGCAGCACACCATCGAGTACCTCTCGGAGTCGATGGGCTACGTGCTCGCCAAGAAGGCGGGCGCGCCCGCGGGGACGACGCTGGTGCTCGAGGTGGAGGGCTGCGAGCCGACCGCCTTCGCGGTCGGCGACGACGGTCGCGGCCGCCCGGTGGCCCCGCCGGCGACCCCGACCCTGGCCCTGGAGGTGGACCGCGACACGTTCGTGCGCCTGGTCGGCGGGCGCTGCGCGGCCGAGCCGGGCGCCGTACGCGTCGAGGGCGACCAGGAGCTCGCCGCCCGCGTGCTCGACCAGATGGCCACGACCCCGTGAGCCGCGAGGTCACCACCGACACCTGGCGGCTCGCCGACATCCCCGACCAGGCCGGCCGCACCATCGTGGTCACCGGCCCGTCGGTGGGCGGGCTGGGCCACGCCACGGCGCTCGAGCTGGCCCGCCGCGGCGCCCGCGTGGTGCTCGCCGGGCGCACCCGGGCCAAGCTCGACGAGGCCCGCGACGCGATCGAGGCCGAGGTGCCCGGCGCCGACCTCGAGGAGATGCTGGTCGACGTCTCCGACCTCTCGTCGGTACGCCGCGCGGCGGCCGCCGCCGGCCGGCTGGGCCCGATCCACGTGCTGGTCAACAACGCCGGCGTGATGGCGACGCCCTACTCGCGCACCGCGGACGGCCTCGAGCTGCAGATGGCCACCAACCACTTCGGGCCGTTCCTGCTGACCGGGCTGCTGCTGCCCCAGCTGGTCGCCAGCGAGGGCGGGCGGGTGGTGGCGGTGTCGTCGCAGTTCCACCGCGCCGCGCGCAGCGCCCCGCTGGAGGACCCCCGCGACACGGGGCGCCGCTACTCGCGGTGGCCGGCGTACGCACGCTCCAAGCTGGCCAACCTGCTGTTCACCCACGAGCTCGACCGGCGCTGCCGGGCCGCCGAGGTGCCGGTGCTCGCCACCGCCGCGCACCCCGGATTCGCCGGCAGCCACCTCGCGGCCAACGGCCAGTACGGCCGCACCAGCGGCGGCGTCGCCTCGATCCTCGACGCCGCCATCAAGGCGGTCTCGCAGCCGGTGGCCCACGGGGCCTGGCCGACGCTGATGGCCGCCACCGCCGACCTGCCGGGCGGCACCTACTGCGGCCCGGGTGGGCTGGGCGAGATGTCCGGCGCCCCGCAGGTGGTCACCTCGCGGAGCCTGGCCCACGACGAGGACGCGCAGCGGCGGCTGTGGGAGATCAGCGAGCAGGTCACCGGCGTCCAGTACCCCTGACCGGCCCTCAGCGCTGCTCGTCACGCACCCGGACGAGCCCGGCGAGGGTGGCGGCGTACGCCGCACCGTCGGGGCCGAGGGCGAGCGCCGAGCGGTGGGTGTCGTGCAGGACGCCGCGGCCGGTGCGCACGGAGAAGGCGGGGCGTCCGGTGCGCACGTCGAGGGCGGAGAGGTACCACGCGTCGACGCCCCACCAGCTGCGCCGCTTGGTCCAGGCGTAGAGCAGTCCCGCGGCCGGCGCGAGCGCGGGGGTGGCGGAGGGGGCCACCGCCTCGGAGGTCCAGGCCGGCACGCACTCGCGGCCCACCACGTCGACGCGGGCCAGGCCGCCGGCGGGCACCCGGCCGAGCAGGGTGCGCAGCGGGCCGTCGTAGCCGTGGGTGTTGGCGACCACGACCCCGCGCCCGACCGCCACCAGGGCCCCCTCGGCGGCCGAGGCGTCGTCGTCGAAGAGCTCGCTCTGGCAGACCCGGGCGCCGTCGGCGGCGTCGTGGACCACGACGTGCATCCGCGGGTTGGCGTTGTCGGTGATCGCCACCAGTCCGTCGGCCAGCACCGTCGCGGGCGAGCCGCTGCCCTGGCTGCGCTGGCCGGGCTTGCGGCCGCTGCCGCGCTCGTAGGCGCTGCGCCAGGTGGCGACCGGGTCGCCGCGGCGTACGTCGAGGCGGTGCAGCGCGGCCTGGGTGACGACGTAGACGCCGCCGTCGGGGCCGGTGGCCAGCGGCTGGTCGACCTCCTCGCCGAGCTCGAGCAGCCGCGGCGGGCCGCCGAGGGGGTCGACGAAGCCGGCGCGGCCCTGGCGGGTGACGAACCAGGTGCGGTCGTCGCTGTCGGGCCGCACCGCCAGCAGGCAGTCGTCCTCGGGCAGCACCCCGGTCAGGTCGTGGGTCTCCTCGGTGGTCAGGTCGGCCTCGCCGGCGCCGTCGGCGGTGGCGACCACGAGGATCCGCCGGTCGGCGGTCGGCACCACCACCCGGTCGAGCCCGTCGAGGTGGAACGAGACCTCGGCGCAGGCGTCCCCCGCCTCGGCGGGCGGGTCGGGCAGGTCCTTGCTCGCCAGCGGTCGCAGGGAGTCGGCGTCGACGACCCGCAGGCGCTGGTCGTCACCCTCGCCGCACAGCACCACCAGCCGCCCGCCGGAGGTGAAGACCAGGCCGCCGCACTGGTCGGTGCCGTAGAGCGCCGAGTCGACCTCGGGGCTCAGCCCGAGCGGCCCGTCGTCGGCAGCCGCGTCGGGGGCCACCGCGCTCAGCGGCTGCGGGGTGAAGGGCCGCCCGGTGTAGCCGGGGGTCACCAGGGCGCCCGACCCGCTCGGCATCGGCAGCAGCCCGTCGGGGGCGACGACGACCAGCCCGGTCAGCACCACGGCCGCCAGCGCCCAGGCGGCGACGACGCGGGAGCCGGGCCGCCACGCGCGGCGTACGCGCGGGTGGGCCAGCGACGCGAGCGCCAGCAGCGGCACCAGCGGGCCCAGCCAGAACCACAGCAGGCCCAGGCCGAGCAGGACCGCCGTGCGCCAGAGCCTCACCCGCTCAGCGCTGGCGCGAGCCGAACTCGGGGGTGATCCGGGCGAAGGCGGCCTCGCGGGCGACCTTGGTGTTGCGCGCGAAGAGCAGCCACGCCTGCTCGACCCGTTCGCGGGCGAAGGTGTGGCGAGCCGAGGAGGTCCACGTGTCGTCGAAGAGCCGCTTGGCGGCGGCGAGCTGGTCGGGCGAGCGGGCCTTGAGCTGCTCGGCGAGCTCGAGGGCGGCGGCGACCGGGTCGCTGTCGACCTCGGTGACCAGGCCCAGGTCGTGGGCCTCCTTGCCGGCCAGCGTCTCGGCGGTCATCGTCAGCCGCTTGGCCACGTCGATGCCCACCAGCTCCTTGAGCGAGCGGACCCCCGACATGTCGGGGATGATCCCCCACTTGCCCTCGAGCACCGACCACCTGGAGTCGGGCGTGGCGATGCGGAAGTCGGCGGCCAGGGCGATCTGCAGCCCGCCGCCCAGGCAGTGCCCGTGCACCGCCGCGATCACCGGCACCGGCAGCCGCCGCCAGGCCCAGCAGGCCTCCTGGAAGGTGTTGGTGCCGCGCCAGGGCCGCGGCACGAAGGCCAGCGCCACCCGGCCCGGGGTGCGCATCACGGTGGCGAAGTCGAGACCGGCGCAGAACGCGTCGCCCTCGCCGGAGAGCACCACCGCCCGGATCGACCGGTCGCGGCGCAGCATCCGCGCCGTCGAGACCAGCTCGTCGAGCACGTCGAGGGTCAGCGCGTTGAGCTTGTCGGGGCGGTCGAGGCGCACGTGGGCGATGCCGTCCTCGATGGTGCAGGCGACGTGTCCGGGCCGGTGGGTCATGCGCTCATGATGCATGATGCACAGATGAGCCACGAGCGTGCCGGGACCACCGCCGAGCCAGCCGACCTCATCGACGTCGCGCAGGTCGTGACCGCGTACTACACCGGCGTCCCCGACCCCGAGGACCCCGACCAGCAGGTCGCCTTCGGCACCAGCGGGCACCGCGGCTCCTCGCTGCGCACCGCCTTCAACGAGACCCACATCCTGGCCACCACGCAGGCGATCTGCGACTACCGCCGCGAGCAGGGGTACGACGGCCCGCTGTTCATCGGCCGCGACACCCACGCGCTCTCGGAGCCGGCGTGGTCGACGGCGCTGGAGGTCCTGGTCGCCAACGACGTCACCGTGCTGGTCGACGACCGCGACGGCTACACGCCCACCCCGGCGGTCTCCCACGCGATCCTGCGAGCCAACGGGTCTCGACCGGCGGGGTCGGGATCGGGGCTGGCCGACGGCATCGTGGTCACCCCCTCGCACAACCCGCCCGCCGACGGCGGCTTCAAGTACAACCCGCCCCACGGCGGCCCGGCCGACTCCGACGCCACGAAGGTGATCGCGGCGCGGGCCAACGAGCTGATCCGCGGCGGCCTCGACGGCGTGGGGCGGGTGCCGTTCGCGCGGGCCCGGGCGGCAGCGACGGCGTACGACTTCCTGGGCACCTACGTCGACGACCTGCCCACCGTGGTCGACCTCGAGGCGATCCGCCGGGCGGGGGTGCGCATCGGCGCCGACCCGCTGGGCGGGGCGTCGGTGGCCTACTGGGGCGAGATCGCCGATCGGCACGGCCTCGACCTCACCGTGGTCAACCCGCTGGTCGACCCGACGTGGCGCTTCATGACCCTCGACTGGGACGGCAAGATCCGGATGGACTGCTCGTCGCCGTCGGCGATGGCCTCGTTGGTGGCCCAGAAGGACGCCTACGACATCGCCACCGGCAACGACGCCGACGCCGACCGGCACGGCATCGTCACCCCCGACGCCGGGCTGATGAACCCCAACCACTTCCTGGCCGTGGCGATCGGGCACCTCTTCGGCGGCGCCCGCCCCGACTGGCCGGCCACCGCGCGGATCGGCAAGACGCTGGTCTCGTCGTCGATGATCGACCGGGTCGCGGCCTCGCTCGACAAGCCGCTGGTCGAGGTGCCGGTGGGCTTCAAGTGGTTCGTGCCGGGGCTGCTCGACGGCTCGTTCGGCTTCGGCGGCGAGGAGTCGGCGGGGGCCTCGTTCCTGCGCCGCGACGGATCGGTGTGGACCACCGACAAGGACGGCCTGCTGCTGTGCCTGCTCGGCGCCGAGATCCTCGCCACCAGCGGGTCGACGCCCTCGCAGCAGTACGCCGCACTGGTCGCCGAGCACGGCGACCCGGCGTACGCCCGGGTGGACGCCCCGGCGACCCGGGAGGAGAAGGCGGCCCTGGCCGCGCTGAGCCCCGACGCGGTGAGCGCCACCGAGCTCGCCGGTGAGCCGATCACCGGCCGGCTCACCGAGGCGCCCGGCAACGGCGCCGCGATCGGCGGGCTGAAGGTCACCACCGAGTCGGCCTGGTTCGCCGCACGCCCCTCGGGCACCGAGGACGTCTACAAGATCTACGCCGAGTCCTTCCGCGGCGCCGACCACCTCGCCCAGGTGCAGGCCGAGGCCCGCGAGGTGGTCGGCGCCGCCCTGGGCGGCTGAGGGGCCCGTCGGGCCGTCAGCCCATGCCCATGACGAGCGCCGCGCCCAGCGCCATGCCGACGATCGTGGTCACGATGGAGCCGATGCCGACGTAGAGCCCGAAGGGCTTGTCGCCCTTGGAGTGGGCCACGAAGCCCAGCACGGCGCCGATCGGGCCGAGCACGATCGGAAGGACCACCAGCGCGAGGACGCCGAGGACGGCGCCGATGATCGACAGGGTGCGCCCGGGCTTGGTGCCGGCGGTGCTGGTCTGGGTCTGGGACATGGGTCTTCCTCTCGTCGGCGGTGGCGCCCGTGGGCGCCGCGTCCTGGCAGGCATGCCCGGTCGCGCCGACGTCTACACCTCACCCCCAGTCGCCTGGGGAGGGCGCGTCAGGTGCTGATGTCGGGGTAGGGCATGGAGACGTGCGAGAGCCGGGCCGCGTAGTCGAGCTGCATGCCGAGCGGCTCGTCGAAGTCGCGCTCGAACATCGCGATCCACAGCGTCAGCGTGAGGAACGGGTGCGCCCCCATCTCGAAGAGCCGCACGTGGTCGTGGGTGGCCAGCGCGTCGCGCTCCTCGTCGGTGAAGCGCAGCCAGGTGCTCTTCTCGGCGTCGATGCAGCTGAGGATCCGGTTGGCCTCCTCGGCCTCCCACCAGGCCACGGTGCCGGCCGGGTCCTCGCGGTAGCGCTCGGTCAGCGCGGCGTCGCGGTCGATGGTGAAGAGGAACTTGTCGACCAGGTACTTGCTCACAGCAGGGACCCCCTCGAGGTCAGCGGCGGGCCGTCCAGCAGGTCCGGCTCGGGATACCAGGTGAAGTAGGCCTCCATGGTGTGGAACAGGCTGAGGTTGTCGGCGTAGTCGGCGCGGGCGTGGCCCGCGATGCCCATCATCAGCATGAAGTCCATGAAGCCGTGGGTGGCGTTGCCCGGCTCGTGCAGGCTGTCGAGGCTGACCCCGGCCAGGCAGCCGTCGATGTCGCCCTGCGCGATCCACTCGACGGCCTTGGCGTCGAACTCGGGGTCCGGTCCGGTCGGGCCGAACTGGCGCGGCCCGCCCAGCTCGAGCGAGAGGTGACCGGTGCCGATGACCGCGACCCGCAGGTGGCTGGGCCAGGCCTCGATGACCTCGCGGATGGTGCGGCCCAGCTGCACGAAGCGCTCGGGCCGGGGCAGGGGCGGGGCGAAGATGTTGGTGTAGATCGGCACGATCGGCAGGTCGTTCTGCGGACGCACGGTGAAGATCGGGCAGGTGATGGAGTGGTCGACGCGCAGCTCGTTGGAGAAGGCCAGGTCGAAGCCCCGGTCGATCCCCTCGCGCAGCATGTAGGCCGAGAGCTCCTCGTCACCGCGCAGGAGCAGCTTGGGCATCCCGAACTCGCGGACCTCGTTCTCCCAGTTGCCGTCGTAGAACGGCGCCTTGCCCACCAGGAACTGCGGCATGTTGTCGAGCCAGAGCTGGTGGAAGTGGTCGGAGCCGACCATCACCAGCACGTCGGGCCGCGCCCGCGTCAGGGTCTCGCGGTAGGCCTCCACCCGGCGTACCCACTCGGCCGCGAAGGGCGGCGCCTCCTGCGGCGCCAGCTGGCTGGTGCGGTAGTAGAACGGGTGGTGGGTCGTGGCCAGGATGGCCACCAGCTTCGCCATCTCAGGCGCTCCTCTCGGCCGGCGTCCGCCGGGATCGTGTGGATCGTGTGGATCGTGTCGTACAGGTGTCCGCATGACGGTGCGGAAGGGCCGATCCTGGCCTCCTGAGCGTCCGCTGTGCGAACATCATCGGCACAGAGCTCGAGACACCAAGCACAGGAGGACGGTCGTGGCAGGTCGTGGCAGTGGACCGGACTTCGTCGAGGCCCTGGCCCGCGGGCTCGACGTGCTCAGCTGCTTCGACGCGCGGCACCGCGAGCTGACGCTCGCCGAGGTCGCCGCGGCCACCGACCTGACCCGCCCCACGGCCCGGCGCCTGCTGCTCACGCTCGAGGAGCTCGGCTACGTGCGCGCCGACGCGGGCCGCTTCGCGCTGACCCCCCGGGTGCTGCGCCTGGGCTCGGCCTACGCCAGCTCCCTGGGCCTGTGGGAGATGGCGCGACCGCACCTCGAGGCGCTGGTCGCGCGCACCGGGGAGTCGTCGTCCATGTCGCAGCTCGACGGCAGCGACATCGTCTACGTGGCCCGCGTGGCGGTGCCCAAGATCATCGCCCTGCGCGTCGACATCGGCACCCGCTTCCCGGCGGTGACCACCTCGCAGGGCAAGGTGCTGCTCGCCGCCCTCGACGACGACCAGCGCGCCCGCGCACTGGCCGAGCCGACCCGCTCGGGCCTGCCCGAGCCGTCGTACGACGCCGCCGCCCTCGCCGACGAGCTGCGCACCGTCCGGGCGCGGGGCTGGGCGCTGGCCGACGAGGAGCTGGCCCGCGGGGTGCGCTCGGTGGCGGTGCCGGTGCGCGACGGCGAGGGGGTGGTGCGCGCGGCCATGAACGTCACCGTGCACGCCGCCGAGACCAGTCTCGAGACGCTCACCGACGAGCACCTGCCGAGGCTGCTGCACACCGCCAGCCAGGTGGCCGCCGACTGGGCGCTGTGGCAGGCCCGCCCCCAGGTCGGGGGCTAGGCGCGCGCGGAGGTCCATCGCCGGCTCAGCGGGTGTGCGTGGAGGAGTCGGCGTACTCGGTGTAGGTGTAGGGGTTGTCGAGGACCTTGGACTCGGGGATCTCGGGGTTCATCCCGGCGACCCACTCCTCCTCCCCCAGGCTGGAGCGCAGGTGCTCGACGGTCTCCTCGATGACCCGGCGGGCCTTGCCCAGGTCGGCGCCGACCAGCTTGTGCTCGTGCTTGACCACGCGCCCGTCGACCAGCACGGTGTGCACGTCGCCGCGCTGGGCCTGCAGCACCACGTGCCCGAAGGGGTTGAGGATCGGGAACATCACCGGCGAGTCGTCGTTCTTGACCAGCACCACGTCGGCCTTCTTGCCCACCTCGAGGCTGCCGACCACGCTCTCCATGCCCAGTGCCCTGGCACCGCCGCGGGTGGCCCACTCGACGACGTCGGCGGCGCGGACCGCCAGGTGGGTCACGGTCTGGTTGGCCGACTGCGCCTCGTGGTGCTCGCGGGTGTGGTCGCTGCCCAGGGTGGAGCGCATCGCGGAGAAGATGTCGGCGCTCTGCCACACGCTGGTGTCCATCGACAGCGAGATCGGGATGCCGTGGCGGCGCAGCGCCCAGCTCGACGGGTAGCCCTGCCCGCAGGTCGACTCGCTCTCCGAGGCCACCGAGGCCGTGCCGCCGGTGGCGGCGATGCGCTGGTAGGAGTCGTCGCTGAGGCTGGCGGCGTGGACGTAGACGGTCTCGGGGGTCATGAACCCGTGCTCGTGCATCAGCCGGATGCCGTCGTCGTTGGTCGCCCCCCACACGCCGGCGTGGGTGGTGACCGGGGCGCCGAGCTCGCGGGCCACCTCGAAGGCCGCCTTCTCGGGGAACGCCGGGTCGCCGGTGACGTCGAAGGCCATCTGGAAGCCGAGCATGTCGCTGCGGGTCATCCGCCGCTCGACGAAGTCGCGGAACTGCGGCGAGGCCGACCACTCCCACGGCCCGGCCTGGATGTTGCCGTAGGCGAAGACGAAGCGGCCCGGGACCTCCTCGAGCGCGTCGACGGCGGCGTCGGCGTGGTCGACGGTGTGCAGGTTGTGCGACCAGTCGACGCTGGTGGTGACGCCGGCCTCGAGCGCCTCGAGCCCGCTGAGCAGGTTGCCGGCGTAGACGTCCTGGGGGCGGAACTTGCGACCGTGCTCGAGGTAGTTCCACACGAAGTACTGCGTCAGGGTCCAGTCGGCGCCGTAGCCGCGCACGGCGGTCTGCCACATGTGGCGGTGCGTGTCGATCATGCCCGGCATCACGATGCCGCCGGAGGCGTCGATCTCGACGGTGCCCTCGGGCACGGGCAGGGCGTGGCCGATCGCCTCGATCCGCTGCCCGACGACCAGCACGTCGGCTCCCTCCAGCACGGTGCGCTGCGGGTCCATGGTCAGCACCGTGCCGCCGCGCAGCACCACCGCGGGCGCCGCCGCGAGGTCGGCCTCGGAGAGGTGCGTGGACGGGCGGGCGGACGGGGTGGCTGACGTCATCTCGGGTGACCTCCGTGCTGGGTGCGGACATCTGTCCGTTGTGCCGCCAGCGTGGAGTAACGTGGGTCACGTGTCAACCCCCTCGGGGTACCTGGCCGCCACCCCTTGACACCAGCGCGACCGTCAGGACAGATTGGCGGACACATGTCCGCTAGACGGCAAACTCAGGAGCCACCGTGACGACCACCCGCACCGACACCCCGGGCCAGACGCCCCCGACGGGCCCGCTGGCCGGGCTCCTGGTCGCCGACTTCTCGCGGGTCCTGGCCGGTCCGTACGCGACCATGCTGCTCGCCGACCTGGGCGCCGAGGTGGTGAAGGTCGAGAGCCCGGCCGGCGACGACACCCGCCACTGGGTGCCGCCGCGGCGCGGCGACGTCGGCACCTACTACCTGGGCGTCAACCGCAACAAGCGCTCGATCGTGCTGGACCTCAAGGACGACGACGACCTGTCGGTGGCCCAGGAGCTCTCCCGCCGCGCCGACGTCTTCATCCACAACTTCAAGCCCGGCGGGCTCGACCGGTTCGCCCTGGGCTACGACGACGTCGCGGCGCGCAACCCCGCCAGCGTCTACTGCTCGATCAGCGGCTTCGGCTCCGCCGGCGGCGCCTCGCTGCCCGGCTACGACCTGCTGGTGCAGGGCATGTCGGGTCTGATGAGCCTGACCGGCAGCCCGGAGGGCGAGCCGTACCGCGCCGGCATCTCGGTCTTCGACGTGATGACGGGGCTGCACTCGGTGATCGGCATCCTCGCGGCGCTGCGCCACCGCGAGAGCACCGGCGAGGGCCAGCACGTCGAGACCAACCTGCTCTCGACCGCGATGTCCTCGCTGGTCAACCAGACCTCGGCGTACGTCGCCGGGGGCGTGGTGCCGCACCGGATGGGCAACTCCCACCTGAGCCTGTTCCCCTACGAGCCGCTGGCCACCGGTGACGGCGACCTGATCGTGGTCGCCGGCAACGACGGGCAGTTCCGGCGCCTGGTCGAGGCCATCGGCGCCCCCGAGCTGGCCGACGACGAGCGCTTCGCCAGTGTCGGCGACCGCAACGAGCGGCGCGAGGAGCTGCGCCCGCTGCTGCTCGAGCGCCTGGCCACCCGCTCGGCCCAGGAGTGGTTCGCCCTGCTGTCGGAGGCCGGCATCCCCTGCGGGCCCATCAACGACGTGCAGGGCGGCGTCGAGCTGGCCGAGTCGCTGGGCCTGGAGCCGGTGGCGATGGCCGGCGACGTGCCGACGGTGCGCAACCCGATCCGCTTCAGCGCCAGCCCGGCGCGCTACGACCTGCCCCCGCCGGGGCTCGACGAGCACGGCGAGGAGGTCCGCGCCTGGCTCGGCTTCGGACCCCACCCCCACCAGACCCCGCCGGCCGACCCGCCGGTCCCCTCGGCCTGAGGAGCTGACGTGAGCGACCCGACCCTCCCCTCCTTCCCCACCTCGCTGGGCACCTCCGAGGGCACCACCATCACGCTGATGGGCCAGGACCTGGCCACCGAGCTGATGGGCGAGGTCTCCTTCGGCGAGCTGGCCTACCGCCTGCTGACGCTGGAGGTGCCCACCCCGCAGCAGTCCCGGCTCTTCGAGGCCGTGCTCATCGGCCTGGCCGACCACGGCTTCACCCCGACCGCGATCGCGGCCCGGCTGACCTGGCTCAGCGCCCCCGACTCGATCCAGGGCGCGCTGGCCGCCGGCCTGCTCGGCGGGGGCTCCCGCTTCCTGGGCGTCACCGAGGACACCGGCCGCTTCCTCGGCGAGGTGCTGGCCGGGCTCGAGGAGCACCCCACCGACGAGGCCGGCTGGGACGCGGTCGCCGAGACCGCCGTACGCCGCCGCAAGGAGGCCGGCCGCTTCGTGCCGGGCCTGGGCCACCCCGTGCACAAGGACGGCGACCCGCGCACCCCGCGGCTGGTGCAGATCGCCCACGAGGAGGACCTCTACGGCCCGCACCTGGCGCTCTTCGAGGCGGTCGGGCGCGCCCACGAGACCGTCCTGGGCCGGCGGCTGCCGCTCAACGGCGCCGGCGTCAGCGGCGCGGCCCTGGCCGACCTGGGCATCCCCCAGGAGCTGCTGCGCGGCACCGTGCTCCTGGCGCGGTGCGCGGGCCTGCTGGGCCACATCGCCGAGGAGATCCGCCGCCCGATCGCCAACGACATCTACATGAGCGTCGACCGCAACGCGGTCTACGTCGACCCCACCGAGACCGCACCGGAGGCCTGATGCGCGCCGCGCAGCTGCACACCTGCGGGGAGCCCCCGCACGTCGTCGACGCCGAGGCGCCCACCCGGGCGCCCGGCCAGGCGCTGGTGGCGGTCGGCGCCGCGCCGATCACCCCGCTCGACCTGCTCTGCGCGAGCGGCACGTCGTACTTCGGACGGCCGGACACGCCCTACGTGCCGGGCGTGCAGGGCGTCGGCGTGGTGCGGGAGTCCGACACGCTGGCGGTGGGCACGCGGGTGTGGTTCCCGACCACCGCGGGCATGGCGCCCGGTGACGGCGCCATGGCCGAGCTCGCGGTGGCCGCCGACGACGAGCTGGTGCCGGTCGGCGACGCGGTCGACGACGTGCACCTGGCCGCGCTGGGCCTCTCGGCCATCGCCGCCTGGACCGCCCTGCTGCTGCGCGGCGGCCTGCGCGCGGGCGAGCGGGTGCTGGTGCTCGGCGCCAGTGGCGTGGTCGGCCAGGTCGCGCTGCAGGCCGCGCGGCTGCACGGGGCCGGGGCGGTCTTCGGGGCCGCGATGGAGGAGGGCGCCGACGACCGCGCCCGCGAGCTGGGCGCCGACGGGTTCGTGCGGCTGCGCCGCGACGACGACGCGGACGACCTGACCGGGCGGATGCGGGAGGTGGTCGGCGAGGTCGACCTCGTCCTCGACCCGCTGTGCGGGGTGCCGGCGAGCGCCGCCCTGGCCTGCCTGGCCCCGCACGGGCGCCTGGTCAACCTCGGCAGCAGCGCCGGCGCCAGCGCCACCTTCTCCTCCGCCCACCTGCGCAGCGGCAGCCGCTCGGTGCTGGGCTACACCAACAACGACCTCACCCCCGAGCAGCGCCGCGAGGCGCTGGCCCAGATCGAGGAGCACGCCGCGGCCGGCCGCCTCGCGGTGCCCTTCGAGGCCTTCGCCCTCGACGAGGCGGCCACTGCCTGGGCCCGCCAGGCCGCGGGCGAGGTCCGCGGCCGCGCCGTGCTCGTGCCCGGCGCACCGAGGGGCTGAGCCGTACCCGGCGCCGGTCGGGGAGAGTGGGCCCCATGACCCAGCAGACGATCCTGACGATGGGCGGGGGCGGCTTCTCGATGGCCGACGACCCCGCCGTCGCGACCCCCCTCGACGACTTCCTGCTCTCGCTGGTCGAGCGCCCGCGCGGCGCCGGCGGGCTGCCGCGGGTCTGCTTCGTGCCGACCGCGAGCGGCGACGCGGCGTCGTACGTCGACGGGTTCACGACCGCCTTCGCCGGGCGCGCCGAGACCAGCGTGCTGCCGCTCTTCTCCTACGACCAGATCCCCGGCGGCGACCTGAGAGCGCACGTGCTGGCCCAGGACGTCGTCTACGTCGGCGGCGGCTCCACCGCCAACCTGCTGGCGCTGTGGCGTCTGCACGGCCTCGACGAGGTGCTGCGCGAGGCGGCGGCCGCCGGCACGGTGCTCGCCGGCATCAGCGCCGGCATGAACTGCTGGTACGACGGCTCGGTCACCGACTCCTACGGCCCCCTCGCCGCCCTGCCCGACGGCCTGGGGCTGCTGCCCGGCAGCGCCTGCCCGCACTACGACGGCGAGGCCGAGCGCCGCCCCACCTACCTCGACCTCGTCGGCACCGGCGCCCTGCCCGCCGGCTACGCCGCCGACGACGGCTGCGCCCTGCTGTGGCGCGACGGCGAGTTCGTCGAGGCGGTCTCGGAGCGCGAGGGCGCCGGCGCCTACCGCGTGCACCGCGCGGGCGACGCCCTCGACACCGGCGACGCCGTCGAGTCCCTCGAGGTCGCCGAGAGCCCCCTCGAGGTCCGCCTCCTCCCCTGACCCCACCGCTGCGCGAGCAGCAAGGAGCGCCAGCGACCCACCGTTGGTCGAGCAGGGAGGAGCGCCAGCGACGAGCGACGCCGAGACCTCGTGAGGACCGCGCCCGCCGTACGCCATGGAGTCGCCGGTTTCGAGACGGTTGCTGCGCAACCTCCTCAACCAACGGCTCCGTTGGTCGAGCAGGGAGGAGCGCCAGCGACGAGCGACGCCGAGACCCCGTGAGCACCGCGCCCGCCGTACGCCATGGAGTCACCGGGTTTCGAGCAACCCAGCGGCCAACCCCGGGCCGCGCCATGGCGCGGGGAAGTCGACACATCGGTCACTCCAGGCCAACGGCGTCTCAGGAGTGTCGTACTTCCGTATCAGACGGTTGCTGCGCAACCT